>DATIEW010000738.1:0-10351 GCA_035455585.1 Vicinamibacterales bacterium
AGGTCGCGCGCGAACTGCAGACGCGCGGCCACGACGTCGTCGCCATCATGACCCGCTCGGCGCGCCGGTTCGTCGGCGAGGTCACCTTCGAAGCCATTACGCGCCGGCGCGTCGTCACCGATCAGTTCGCGCGCGGGGCCAACGCCGACATCGAGCACATCGCGCTGGCCACCGACATCGGGCTGCTCCTCGTCGCGCCGGCGACGGCGAACATCATCGGCAAGTTCGCCAACGGGATCGCCGACGACTTCCTCAGCTCCCTCTACCTGGCCACCCGCGCCCCGGTGCTGATGGCGCCGGCCATGAACACCAACATGCTCGAGCACGACGCCGTGCGCCGGAACATGGCGGCGCTCGCCGCCAGGGGCGTCCGGTTCGTCGATCCCGGCGCAGGCTACCTGGCGTGCGGGTGGATCGGCAAGGGGCGGCTCGCCGAACCACAGGCGATTGCCGAGGCCGCCGATCGGCTGCTGCGCCCATCCGGCTCGCTGCTCGGCAGGTTCGTGGTCGTGACCGCCGGTCCGACCTACGAGGACATCGACGCCGTCCGCTTCATCGGCAACCGATCCAGTGGACGGATGGGATACGCGCTGGCCGCCGAAGCCGCCGCGCGCGGTGCGCGCGTCGTGCTGGTCTCCGGCCCCTCGGGCCAGCAGCCCCCGGAAGCGGTCGAGATCGTGAGGGTCCGCAGCGCCGCGGAGATGTACGCGGCCGTCCAGCCGGCTGCCGCGAGTGCCGACATCGTCATCATGGCGGCCGCCGTGGCGGATTACACCCCCGCCGCGGGAGCGCTCGACAGGAAGATCGCAAAGCAGGACATGGCGCTGGAGCTGAAGCTCGTGCCGACCGCCGACATTCTCGCGGAGCTCGGACGGCTTCGCGGCGGCGGCACCCGGCCGCTCCTCGTCGGCTTCGCGGCCGAGAGCGGCGACCCCGTCGCGCGCGGCCGTGAGAAGCTCGCTCGAAAATCGGCCGACCTGATCGTCGCCAACGACATCTCGCGCCCCGGCGCAGGCTTCGATTCGGAGATGAACGCCGCGACGCTCATCGCCGCCGACGGCGAGGAGGTGTTTCCCCTGGGGCCCAAGTCCTCGCTCGCCGCGCTGATTCTCGACCGCGCGGAGCTGATGCTGGATCGCGTGACGGGGAAGCTTTGACTTGTAGCTTCCGGCTTTGCCGGAAGATCGCCGGACGCGCAACAGGTTCCGCCTGAAGGCGGAAGCTACGAACTCGGAACTCAGAACTCAGAACTCCGAACTCACATGAACGAGCTGGCCGACCACCTCCGCTTCTTCCAGGAGCTTGGCGTCACGGGCGTGAGCCAGGATCCGGCGTGGCGGCGCCGTGCGGGCGCCGCTGCCAGCCCCGCGACGGAAGCTGTCGCTTCCGTTGCGTTCGTGCGGGCGCCGCAGGAGATCCTCGACGAGATCCGGCTCGACATCGGCGACTGCACGCGGTGCAAGCTGCACGCGCTGGGGCGACGCCAGGTGGTCTTCGGTGTCGGCAATCCGTCCGCGGATCTGATGTTCGTGGGGGAGGCGCCCGGCGCGGACGAGGATCTGCAGGGCATCCCGTTCGTCGGCCGCGCTGGCCAGCTGCTGACGAAGATCATCGAGGCGATCGGGCTGCGCCGCGACGAGGTCTACATCGCCAATGTCATCAAGTGCCGCCCGCCCGAGAACCGCAACCCCGAGCCCGACGAGGTCCAGACCTGCGAGCCCTTTCTGTTCCGCCAGGTCGACGCCGTCCGTCCCAAGGTCATCGTCGCGCTCGGGACGTTCGCCGCGAAAACGCTCCTTCAGACGCAGGATTCGATCTCGCGGATGCGCGGCCGCGTCTACAACTACCGCGGCGCCAGGCTCATCGCGACGTTCCATCCCGCCTTTCTGCTTCGAAGCCCGGAGCGCAAGCGCGACGTCTGGGAGGACATGAAGAAGGTGCGCGAGATCCTCCGGGCGCCGGAAGCCGACGCGCAGGACGATTGAGCGCTGGTCACCCCGAGATTCAGTCGTGTTGGGCAGTTCTGACAGCGTGTGAACGGATCGGGGGCGAGGACGAGCGAGCGCCGCGAGCGCGAGCCACGCGAGCGGAGCGGGGCGCAGGGGCACAATTCAAGTGAAGCCGGGTTACCAATGTTGCGCCTACCTGAGTCAAGGGGATACCCACCCAAGTGAATTCCGGGTCTCGATCAATGCGTGCCGTCCGCGTCGCCGTGCCCGTGCCCGCGCTCGACGGCCTCACCTACAGCGTTCCTGACGGGTTTGTCGACCCGCCGCCGGGCGCGCGGGTGCTCGTGCCGCTGGGGAACCGCGTCGTGACCGGCTGCGTTCTGCCGCCCGGTTCGGCGGGCGGGGCAGACAACCGGGACCATCGCCCCGCGGCGCAGCCGGGCGCCGGGCCACGCTCGCCCTCAGCCGGCAACGGAGCGGCGCCGGAAGCGGCACCAATCAGGCCGCTGCTCGATCTGCTCGACGTCGAGGCCTTCCTGCCGGACGACGTGGTGCGGCTGGCGGCGTGGGTGGCCGAGTACTACGCGTGCGGGATAGGCGAGGCCATAGCCGCGGCGATGCCGCCTCGTGCCTGGGTCGAGTCGGAGAGGCACGCGCAGATCACCGAACGGGGACACGGGCAACTGCTCATCGAGCGCGGGCTGCGCCGGGAGCTGCTCGAGCGCCTGGCGGGAGGCAGGCCGATGCGCGTCGGCTCGCTCGCCGGCGACGGCCGGGGCCTGCACGCCGCGCTCACTGCGCTCGAGCGCGATGGGCTCGTCATGCTGACGCGGCCGCTGAAGGGCGCCGCGGCCGCGTTCCGCACGATCAGGACCGTTGCCCCTACCGTGCAGGGTCTCGAGGTCGCGGGCCGCGATGGCGATCCAGCCCCGCGCCTCGGGGCCAGGCAGCGTGAAGCGCTCGCGGCGCTGCGGGGATCGCCGGCGGGCATGGATACCGCGATCCTGGCTGAGCGCGGCATCAGCACTGAAACACTGCAGCGGCTGGCAGCCCTCGGGCTGGTCACGCTCGGACGACGGACGATCGAACGCGACCCGTTCGATCAGGGTTCGGCGCTTCCGGCGTCGGCGAACGTCGTCGCGCTCACGTCCGGGCAAACGGCGGCCCTCGCCCATCTCGAGTCGATGGCCTCCCGGGGATCGTTCGGCGCTGCGCTCCTGCACGGCGTGACGGGCAGCGGCAAGACCGAGATCTACCTGCGACTCGCGTCGATCGTGGTCCGCGGCGGAGGCGGTGTCCTGGTTCTCGTTCCGGAGATCGCTCTGACCCCCGCGGTCGCCGGCGCGTTCCACGCCGCATTCGGCCGCCGGGTAGCGATTCAGCACAGCGGGCTGTCCGACGGCGAGCGCTACGACCAGTGGCACCGGATTCGCCGCGGCGAGGTCGACGTCGTCGTCGGGACGCGATCGGCGGTGTTCGCTCCCGTCCGCTCCCTCGGCCTCATCATTGTCGATGAGGAGCACGACGGGTCGTACAAGCAGGAGGAAAGCCCCAGATACAACGGCCGGGACGTTGCCGTGATGCGTGCGCGGCGGGCCGGAGCGCTCGTCGTGCTCGGGTCGGCGACGCCGTCGATGGAGAGCTACCAGAACGCCCTCAACGGCCGTTACGCGCTCGTCACGATGGATCGGCGGGTACTGGAGCGGCCCCTCGCTGAGGTCGCCATCGTCGACATGCGCGCCGAGTATGCTACGGCAGGCCCCGGCGTGATCCTGAGCGGGAGGCTGCAGGAAGCGCTCGGCGAGAGGCTGGCAAGACGGGAGCAGGCAATGGTGCTCCTGAACCGCAGGGGCTACGCGACCGCGGTTTTCTGCCGCCAGTGCGCCGCGACGCTCGAGTGCCCGAACTGCAGCGTTTCGCTCACCGTGCATCGCGCGGCCCGTCGGGCCCGGTGCCACTACTGCAACCACTCGATGCCGGTGCCGAAGGCCTGCCTGAACTGCGCGGGCCCGTACCTCGAACAGACGGGATTCGGTACCGAGCGGGTCGAAGCCGAGATCCTCGCGCATTTTCCCGGCGCGCGCGTGGCGCGCGTGGATCGCGACACCATGCGGAAGCGCGGAGCGATCGCGGAACTGCTCGCGCGCTTCGCGTCTGGAGCCATCGACGTGCTCGTCGGCACGCAGATGATTGCGAAGGGGCACGACTTTCCGAGGGTGACGCTGGTCGGCGTCGTCTCGGCCGATGTGGGGCTCGGCCACGCCGACTTCCGCGCCTCGGAGCGCACCTTTCAGCTCCTGACACAGGTCGCGGGGCGCGCCGGCCGCGGCGAGGCACGCGGACAGGCGATCGTCCAGACGATCTATCCGGACCACTACAGCATCCGGCACGCCTGCCGCCAGGATTACGCGGCCTTCTTCAGCGACGAGATCAATTACCGCCGGTCGATGCGCTATCCTCCCGCCGTGGCGCTGGTCAACCTCGTCGTCAAGGGGCGTACGCTGGCGGCTGCGATGGACGATGCAGGAGCGATCGTGCGATCGCTTCGATCGGCTGGCGACGCCTACAGGGTGCTGGGCCCGGCCATGGCGCCGCTGAGCCGTCTCAAGGGCGAGCATCGGGCGCAGTTGTTCCTCAAGGGGACACACCGGGC
Organism: Vicinamibacterales bacterium; assembly: GCA_035455585.1. GTDB lineage: Bacteria > Acidobacteriota > Vicinamibacteria > Vicinamibacterales > 2-12-FULL-66-21 > DATIEW01. Next base: position 4,603 of record DATIEW010000738.1, read on the forward strand.
CGCGATGCGGCGGGCCGTTGCAGAGACGCTGGCGGCCATGCCGGAAGTCCGCCGCCGCACCGTGGTCGATGTCGATCCGATGAACGTGCTGTGACAGGATGCTGACAAACGTATCCTGATGGCAAGAGGACTGAGGGTGAGCTCACCGGACGAGAGATCAGGAGGCGGGAAGAGAAGAACAGGAGATCAGGAGATCAGGAGATTAGGAGATCAAGAGAAGGCAGCGACGCCGAGCGGACCGTGGCGGTCGCCCGCCACCCTCATATGACAACTCGGTGGCTCCGGTCCTCCTCTTCTCCTGACCTCTTGATCTCCTGTTCTGAACCTCCTGTTCTCCTGACCTCCTGTTGTCCTGGTGTCTTGTCGGATTGAGGTCGCCTGCCGATCAGGGGTTGCGCACCAGGTCGTACGGCTGGATCGGCACCGGCGTGAAGCAGACGATCAACATGGCGAGCGCCGCGAGCGCGATGAGGAGACGCCCCCGGCCGAGTGGCTCGTACTCGTTGACGACCCGCGGGTGGCGCGGACCGAGAACGACGAGCATCAGGACCAGCATGACGGTCATGAAGATCCAGCTCATCGAGACGAACGTCATGGCAACCGCCGCGCCCACCGTGAGGATGGAGATCGAGGTGGACCAGCGGCCTAGCGTGGCGTAGGTGATGTGTCCGCCGTCCAGCTGACCGAACGGAAGCAGGTTCAGGGCCGTCGCGAGCATCCCGAACCAGGTGGCGAACACCATGGGATGCATGTTTATGGTGTGCCCTTCCGGCATCGGGCCGAACATCAGATCCGCGCCCCATTGAAACAGGAGCGGCTCTCCGAGCTCGATCAGGCTTTCGCTCAGGGGCGGCGCCAGGATGACCTGAGACATCGACAGACCGACGAAGAAGGCAGGAACGAGCACGACGAAGCCCGCAATCGGGCCTGCGACACCGATGTCGAACAGGACCTTTCGCGTGGGAAAGGCCTCGCGAATCCTGATCACCGCCCCTAGCGTGCCGGTCAGCGGAATCGGCGCCGGGATGAAATACGGAAGCGTCGCGTCAACGTTGTAGCGGCGGCAGTACAGGTAGTGCCCCATTTCGTGCGCGCCGAGAATGAGCAGCAGCGTGCCGCTGTACCAGAACCCGTTCCAGAGGAACGACCAGTCCCACACAATCGGGCGCAGCTCCGAAACGAAACTGCCATAATGACAGGCGCCGGCGGCCGTTGTCGTGACTACTGTCAGCAGGAAGAGCAGAATGTGCTTGCCGAGCTTCTGCTGGAACCTCGGCCGGCGTACGGCGACCGGGGGGACCGACCCGAACGCCGGTGGCGGCTCGTAGCCGGGGGAGCGCGACGCGGGATCCTCGAAGGGAAACGGGAATCGTGCTTGTGGCTCGTTCGACAAAATGCGCGACTTCGGAAGAAAATCAGCCTCCGATGTTCTGGAGGTCCTTTCCAGGCTTGAATCGAATGGTGCGGCCTGGCGGGATCCGGACTTCCTTGCCGGTCCGCGGGTTGCGGCCGATGCCCCGCTTGCGGGGCTTTACCTGAAAGACGCCGAACCCCCTGAGCTCGATCCGCTCGCCCCGCTGCATCGAGAGCCGCATCGCGTCGAACACCGCGTCGACGGCCACCTCGGCCTTGACCTTGGTGATATCTGCGACCCTGGATACCTCGTTGACGATGTCAACCTTGATCATGCTTAGGCGCTCCTCAGGATTTGTAACTACTATAAATAGTTATACTTACGCTGTCAAGGCGCGTGCTAACTAAACGAACGCGGGGCTCCGCCTCCTTCGCCGGTCCGCACCCCTGCGCGCGCGGAGTGCCTGCAGGCCCCCCCGGCCCCCTCGCTCGCGGGACCTCGCCCCGACGGAGGGGGCCTCGGGCGCCCAGCCCCCTTTCATGCCCATGAAGCGCGCCGCGGGACCGCCTGCCGTCGTGCTGGTCGGCCGGCCCAATGTGGGCAAGTCGACGCTGTTCAACCGGGTAACGGGCTCCCGGCGGGCCATCGTCACGCCCGTCGCGGGCACGACCCGTGACGTCATCGCCCAGCCGGGCCAGTGGCTGGGCGCGGACTTCACGCTGATTGACACGGGCGGGATGTTCGGCGCCAGCGCCGACCCGTTGCACGAACTCGTGGTGCAGCACGGGCGCCGCGCTCTGTCCTCCGCCGACGTGGTCGTTTTCATCGTGGACGGGCGGGAAGGACTGGTTTCGGCGGACGAGGAAATCGCCGCCGGCCTGCGCGGCGTGGGTGCGCCGGTGCTGGTGGCGGTCAACAAGACCGACGACCGCCGGGCCCGCGGCCGGTCGCTCGAGTTCTACAGGCTCGGGCTCGAGCCGGTCGTGGAAATCTCCGCGGAGCACGGCGAGGGCGTCGGGGACCTTCTCGACGAGGTCGTCAAACGGCTCCCGGCATCACGCGAAGGCGCCAGGCCGGCTGAACCACCAGAGATCGAGGTCGCGATCGTGGGGCGGCCCAACGTCGGCAAGTCGTCTTTGCTGAACCGCCTGCTCCGGGAAGAACGATCAATCGTGAGCGACATGCCGGGCACCACGCGCGACTCCGTGGACGCCCTGCTGAAATGGCACCGCCGGCTCTTCCGCATCGTGGACACCGCCGGGATCCGTCCTCCGGGCAGAGTGGCGCGGGCGGGCCGGCTGGAGGCCATCAGCGTGCTCGTGGCGCGGCGCGCGATCGAGCAGGCGGACGTCGCGGTTCTGGTGCTCGACTCAACCGAAGGAGCAACAGACGGGGACGCGGCAATCGCCGGAGAAGCCGACGCGGCCGGCTGCGGCATCATCATCGCCGCCAACAAGTGGGATCTGATGAAGGGACGTGGCGCGGACTACTCGAAGACGTTCGACGAGAACCTGCGCCGCCAGCTGAAGTTTCTCGAGTATGCCCCGATCCTCCACATTTCGGCGACCACAGGGGAGCGGGCTGGCAAGGTGCTCGAGACGATCGACGCGGTCGCAGAGGCGCGGCGGCAGCGAATCCCGACGGCCGAGCTCAACCGCTTCGTTCAGGCCGTCACCGCGGTGCATCCGCCTGCGAGTCCCGGCCGGAGACACGTACGGATCCTCTACGCCGCGCAGACCTCCATCGCGCCACCCACCTTCGTGTTCTTCACCAACGTGGCGACGCGCTTTCACTTCTCCTACGAGCGGTTCCTGGCCAATCGCCTCCGGGAGTCGTTCGGCCTGACGGGCACCCCGATCCGCATCCTGGTCCGAAAACGCTGATCCCCCTTCTTCCTTCTTCCTTCTTCCTTATTCCTTCCTTCTTGCCACATAGCACGCCCCGAGGCCGAAGAGCGCGACCAGGCCGAGGTGCCACAGACCGAGGGACCCGCGCCAGCTCGCGAAATCGGTCGTGATCGGGGCCCGCAGCAGGACGAAGTGTGTCGTCAGCGCCGCGGCCGTGGCGAGCAGGCCGAACCGGATGATCACGAGGATGAAGATGCCGATGATGCCGGCGCCCACGGCGATATCGAGCCACGGCGTGCCTGGCGGGAACATCCCGGACAGTGCGACCGGCGTATAGCAGACCACGCCGATGGCGGCCGCCAGCCACCGGCGGCGCGTCACGATGAGCAGCGCGACGATGCCCACGACGCCGAGCATGGCGGCGGAAAGCGCCGCGGCTGACTGACCCATGATGGCGGCCAGCGCGTAGCGGGCGCCGAGCAGGACGCGGCTGCTCTGGGCCAGCGGCATCGGCTCGGGCTGCCCTGAGAGCAGCGGCAGCACGTTGTGCAGCGCGTAGAGCAGCGTCATGCCAAGCCCGGCGCTGATGCCGATCAGCACGTCGAAGGCCACGCGGGGATCCTGCCAGCGGCCGGCAATCGCGCGGGTCCAGCCGATGAGGCTGTCGGGCGAGAAGCGGCGAACGTACGGCTCGAGGCCGAGATAGGCCAGCCAGAGCAGCGCTGCGTCGAACAAGGCGCGCCCGATTGCTGAAAACAGCCTCCCGATGTCCGGCTCGAGGGCGCCCACAGGGCTCGCGCCGAGCAGCCAGCCCGCGAGCGTCAGATAGAAGAGGACGGACGCCGCGCGGAACGCGCCGCGGCGATCGCCCCGGCCCAGATTGACGTTCCGCCGCGCGAGGACGGCCGCAGCGATCATCAGAGCCGGCATGATGAGCACCGCCAGGTTCGAGATCACGACGTTGAAGAGCGGCGAGGCTGGTTGCTCGGCGCGAGCCGACCGTGTCCACGGCCCGACGATCCCGAAGAACACCGGCTCGCCGCGGTGGGCGGCCGCCTCGATTCGCAGCGTGTGCCCGGGCTGCGCCGCCGTGCGGCCTTCCCAGGCCCGGCGCTCGTCGGCGAACACGACCGGCACGTACTCCGGCGCGACCGGCGTAAAGCCCTCCATCGACAACCCGGCCAGCGAGAACAGCTTCGACCAGTCCATCACCCGCCCGTCGTTTGCGGATTCGATCGGCGGCGGCACCCGGTGGAACTCAGCCAGTCGGCCCTCTGCGTCCACCACGACGAGCGCCATTCCCGCAGCGTTGAGCGGCGGGTTGGTGCCGCTGACGTCGTTGTCGGCGCCCAGCGGGACCAGCAGCCGCGGACTGGTGCGATACCAGAGATGCAGCGTGGCCGGGCGGTCGACGCCGAGCGCCGCCCATCGGTCCGGTTCGTCCGACGCTTCCGCCAGGAAGCGCGCGTAGTTGAGCGAGAGGCTCACGCCGTACGCGCTGTCGCCGAGCGGCGCAAACCCGAGCGAACCGAGCGCCTCCTGCGCCCGATCGAGCAACGCTTCCGGCGGCTTTGGCGCGTGGATGCGGTTGATGAGCATCACGCGTTGATAGAGCAGGAGAATGGCCACCAGGGCGACCCCGATCCAGACAGCACCGAACATGGCCGCGCGCAGCGATACGGCCTCGCTGCTCCCTGCTGCCGCCACTACCTCGGGCGACGGCGTCTCGCCGGCAGCCAGCGCCGCGGCGAGCGGGTCGCCGCCCGGTAGCGCCGCAGAAACCGCCAGTGCCGAAGACGGCCGCTCCGCCGGAGCCGGTCTCAGGCAGCGCATGATCGCCCGCTCGACCTCGGGGTTGAGGTCCTTCACGATGGCCGATGGCGCCACGATGCCGGACTGCTCGCGCTTGTGAATCAGCTCCGCCAGGTTCCGTCCTTCGAGCGCACGCTGCCCGGTGAACACCTCGTAGAGCACGAGGCCGAGTGCGTAGATGTCGCTGCGGACCGTGACCTCGCGGCCGGCGATCTGCTCGGGCGCCATGTAGGCGGGCGTTCCCGCGCGGATGGCTTCGCCGGCGACCCCAGCAAGCCCGAAATCCGTGATTCGCACCTTGCCGGTTCCGTCGAGCATGACGTTGGCCGGCTTGAAGTCGCGATGGACGACGCCGCGCTCGTGCGCGGCGGCGAGGCCGGCGCACGCCTGCCGCGCGATCTCGAGCGCGCGGTCCTCGGGGAACCGTCCGATGCGCTTGAGCAGCGACGACAGATCCTCGCCGTCGACGTACTCCATCGAGAGGAACGTGTGGCCCTCGACCTCGTCGATGTCATACACGCGGCACACGTTGGGATGGGCGACCTGGCGCGCCATTCGTACCTCGGTGTGGAGCTGCGTGAGGCGCGCCGGATCGCGATCCACTTCGGGAGGCAGGAACTTCAGCGCGACGGCCTGGCCGAGCTTCAGGTCGTCAGCGCGATAGACCTCGCCCATGCCGCCGCGGCCCAGGCGGCCAACCATGCGGTAGCGGCCGCCCAGCAGGGCGCCCGGCTCG
>DATIEW010000739.1:0-2138 GCA_035455585.1 Vicinamibacterales bacterium
CGCTTCGCTCGACGTGGAGCTGTCGCGCACGCCGGGGGTGCTGGTGGTGCCGCGGGAAGCGCTTCACTTCGAGGCGGAACGGGTGTTCGTCCGCGTGCAGCGCGGGTCGGGCTTCCAGGATCAGGAGGTCACGCTCGGTCCGCTGAGCGCGCACGAAGCGGTCGTCACGCGCGGGCTCGACGAGGGGGCCGTGATCGCACGCCAGGGAGCGCGGAGCAGCCGATGAGCACCGGGCTTGGCGCGCGCCTTCGCAGCCGCGGCAGCTTCATCACGCTGGCGGCCGTTGCCGTCGCGGTTGCCGGCGGATTCGTACTGGTTGGCCGGGGCTCGGCGCCAGACCTGCCGACCGCGGTCGTCACGCGCGGCGATTTCGTGGACACGCTCGAACTGAGGGGGGAGATCCGGCCGCTCAAGTCCATCGTGCTCACGTCTCCCATGCAGGCGGGCGAACTGCAGATCCTCAAGCTCGCGAAGAACGGGTCGCCCGTCAAGGCCGGCGACATCGTGGTGGAATTCGACGGCACGACGCTCAGGCGCACGATCCAGGAGAAACAGTCCGAGCTGAAGCAGGCGGAGGCCGAGATCGAGCAGGCCAGGGCGCAGTCGCGGATCAACGCCGAGCAGAACGCCACGGCGCTGATGAAGGCGAAGTACGACGTCGAACGCGCGAAGCTCGATACCGGACGCGGCGACACGGTGTCGAGGATCGAGAGCGAGATGGCCGACCTGGCGCTCGCCGACGCGCAACAGCGGCTCCGGGAGCTCGAGGAGAAGATCGTCTCCGATCGGACGAGCGCCGAGGCCGACCTGTCGAGCAGGCTCCGGAAGCGCGAGAAAGCACTGTTCGATCTCCAGCGCGCCGAGGACGGCCTGCGCAAGCTGCAGCTCAAGGCGCCGACCGACGGCATCGTCAACGTTCTCCCCAACTACCGGGCGGGGAGCATCATGGGAAGCTCACCCGAGTTTCGCCAGGGCGATCGGGCTTGGGCAGGAGCTGCCATCCTCGAGCTGCCAGACCTTTCCTCGGTACACCTCCTGGCCCGCCTGGACGAGACCGATCGCAGCCGGCTGCAGACCGGCCAGGAGGCAACCGTCCGCATCGAGGCCGTGCCCGGGCGCGAGTTCAAGGCACGTATCCACGGCATTTCGATGCTGGCGCGCATCGACTACCAGTCGACCTGGCCTCCGCCGCGCAACTTCGATCTCGACCTCGTGCTCCTCGAGATCGATCCGAAGGTGCGGCCGGGGATGACGGCCGTGGCCCGGATCGCGACCGAGCGCATTCCGGACGTCGTGCTCATTCCGACCGAGGCGATCTTCCAGCGGGATGGATCGCCCGTGGCGTACAGACTGGCTGGCACGGAGTTCGAGGAGATCCGCGTCGAGATTGCGAAGCGTGGGAGGGAGCAGTCGATCGTGGCATCTGGCGTCGCACCGGACGACCTGATCGCCACGCGTCGTCCTACTCCGGAAATGATCAGGAGGTAGCGCAATGAGGCGTCGTCTGACCAGAGTGGCGATCCTCCTCTGCGTGATCGCCGCCGGTGCGGCGATTGTCGTCGCCGTTCCACGGCTGCCGGAGCGCGGCAACGGCATCCCGACGGCCCGGGTGGTCCGCGGTCCGGTCCAGGTGATCGTGCACGCGACCGGCGAGCTCAGGGCCGGCCGGACGGTGACGCTCACCACGCCGCCGGTCGGCGGCATGCTCCGCATCGTCCGCATGCGGACCACCGGCATGCCCGTGAAGGCGGGCGAGGTGGCGATGGAGTTCGATCCCGCCGACCACGAGTACGCGCTCGAGCAGGCGCGGTCGGAGGTGGCCGAAGCCGATCAGGAAATCCTGAAGATGAAGGCGGACGCCGAGGTGCAGAGGGCGCAGGACGCAGTCGCGCTGCTGACGGCGAAGTTCGACGTCCGCCGCGCCGAGCTGGACGCGTCGGGCAACGAGTTCATCCCGGAGATCGAGGCACGCAAGAACCTCATATCGCTGGAGGAGTCGAAGCGGCGACTCGCGCAGCTCGAGGAAGACGTGAAGTCGCGGGCGAAGACCAGCGAGGCGTCGCTCGCGGTCGTCCTGGAGAAGCGCAACAAGGCCCTGCTCGCGATGCAGCGGGCCCAGCAGGTCATCGACAGCCTGG
>DATIEW010000740.1:0-4855 GCA_035455585.1 Vicinamibacterales bacterium
GCCGTGGCGATGTCGTATCCCTCGATCTCGAGGTTGTTGCGGAGCCCGTACACGAGATCCGCGTTGTCCTCGACGATCAGGATCGTGGTCACGCCAGCGCTCTCGAGTCCTGCATGGGGGCGGGCAAGGTGACCGGGGGAATTCTCGGGATCTCGACGACGAATCGCCCCCCGCCCCGCGCACCGCTCTCGACGCGGCACGTGCCTCCGTGGAGCGCCGTCAGCTCGCGCACGACCGCGAGGCCGATGCCGGTGCCGGCGACGGCGGAGTCTGCCGCAGAGGCGAGGCGCGAGTACGGCGCCCAGATCCGCTCGCGCGCTTCGACGGGGACGCCCGGCCCCTCGTCTTCGACCGAGACGACGGCGGCGGTGTCCATGCCGTCGATAGTCACCCGAATCGTCTGGTCTTTCCGGCCGTACTTGACGGCGTTGTCGAGCACGTTGAGCAGGATCTGCCGGAAGGCGCCGCTGTCGACGGGCGCGACGACATCCTCTTGCACGGTGAGCTGGATCTCGGATCGGCCCGCGCGCGCGAGCGGGCCGAAGCCCTCGACCAGCTCGGCCGCAATCTCCGAGAGACGCTCGGGCACCAGCGTCAGACGGCTGGCGCCGCGCTCGCCGCGCGAGAAGTAGAGGACGTTCTCCACCAGGTGCGAAAGACGCCGGGATTCCTGCTGGATGATCTCGAGCGAGCGTCGGGCTTCCGCGTCCGATCGGACGCGGCCGAGGAGAAGCGTCTCGCTGAAGAGCCGGATCTGCGCCAGCGGCGTGCGGAGCTCGTGCGACACGCTCGAGACGAAATCGCCGCGCAGCAGCGTCAGCTCGTGCTCGCGCCGGAGCTGAAGCGCGGCCACGATGACGAGACCGGCCGTCAGTGCGAGCAGACCAAGGAGGAGCGGCAGACGCGAACGGGGAAGCCCCCCTATCACGAGCCCGCTGGCCGCGTCGCGGCTCAGCGACACCTCGTACTCGAGACCGGCAACGCCGCGCTCGAGCGTGCCGGTCGCTCGAATCTCGGATTCCAGTGTGCGTGACACGAACACCGGCACGCCGGTCTCCGTCCGGACGCGGACGCCCACCATGCCGTTGGCGTCGTCGGTCAGCGTCGGCGGAAGCAGGGGTGTGGTCCGCAGTACTTCTGCGAGGGGCCCCGCCAGCACCTCGAGGTCGGCGACGAAACCGGCCGCGGCGATCGGCCTGCCGCGCGACTGCCGGATGGCCTGCGCCGCGACCAGCGCGATGCGACCGTCGACGGGGCCGACGAACAACGCGCGCGCCGTGCCGACCGCTCCGGGCCTGGTGGCCGGCCGGATCGCCGCGAGCACGGCCAGGCGCGCGTCCTCGTCCAGCTCTTCGCCGGTCACGTTGAAGGTGCGATCTCCGAGGTTGAAGCGAAACAGCGTGCGGGCGTCGAGACCGACGCTGGCGTCGAGATGGCGGGGAGCGGGCAGCAAACCGGACTGGGCGGCGCAGACGACGGCGCTCAACCAGGTATTCACGGCGGTGTCGAGACCGTGCCCGGCGGCTCGCGAGAACTCCCACCCGGCGAACTCGACGTAGTCCCGCAGCACCCGCGCCGCGGCGTCGCGGTGCGACCGCGCCGCCTGGTGCGCCTGCCAGGCCAGCGCCGCCGCCAGGCCAAGGGTGAGAAGGAGCAGCGCCATGACGATCTTCAGGCGCGACATGCGGTGGGCTGGATTGCGCGGCATTCCAACATGGTAGCCGCGGCGCCGGCCGCCGGCCCGGACCTTCATCAGATTCTGACATTTCACCCGCGCGCCGGCCCCGCAGACTCGCCGGGGAGCGTTCAGAATCGCCGCGAGACGGCGCGCCGGCTGGCGACTACGACCGGCTGCCCGGCTCCGGCGTCAACGCCCCCGCGGAGCCAGCGCGTATTCCGTTCGATGCAGGACGACTGCGCCCGGCCGGTTCACCCGGACTTCTATGGTGCGGCGACGCTTCTTGGCGTCGGGATTGTTCGAGTAGTACCCGAGAATGTAGTAGTCGCTCGTTTCGTTGTCGATGCGCCTCAAACCCGCGAGGTAATCGTTCCGATTCACGATCGCGATGCCGCCGGTGAGATCGGCCAGCACGCGCAGGCTGTTCTGCGCCCCGGTCACGTAGTTCTGCCATTCCACCGGGTTCACGTCCTGATCGAGATCGGGACCCGCCACGAGGCCGCGCGGGTCGATCGTGTAGATCGTCGCGTTCGCGCGGTTGGCCGCCCGCGTCAGCTCGGCCAGTTCCGTGGCGAGGTCGGCGTCGGAGAACTGGTTCCGTTGCTGCAGGAACGGATTCGTTGAATCCGGTTCTCCCGCCCGTCCGAAGCGCTCCGCCTCGAGCCGTGCGCGCGTCTGCTGGAATGGCGCGAAATCGTAGCCGTTGCTGATATAGACGAACGCCTTCCTCCGCTGCTGGACCTGCTGCAGCTGCTGCATGAGATCCCAGGCAGTCCGGAACGCGACGTGCGCGCGATGACGCACTTGAGGGGCTCCCTGGGCGCTTTCGGGCTCTTCGAGAATCTCCTTCGGCGTCAGGCCACCGCCGGTGACTTTCTCGATCGCCTGGTCCAGGCGCTTGCGATCGTAGGTCAGGTCGATCGCAATCGATGAGTAGCCGGTCGAGACGACGGCGAACATGTCGCCGTCGTGAATGAGCTCGGTCGAGATCTGCCCCAGGAGGTGCCGCAGCCGCGGCGTGTTGCGGCCATCGAGATGCAGATCGTCGATGAAGATCACGAAGACCCGTCCCGCGGCCTCGCGCCGGGGCTGCGGCAGAATGAGCCCCTCGCGGGCCGCCGGCGCCATTGGAGCCGTCTCGTTGAACACGCGCCCCCCCAGGACCATGACGAACGACACGATGGCCTGACGGACGCCGTCCTCGAGCACATCGAACGCGCTCCGCTCGAGATTGGCCATGAAGCGGCCGCTCCCGTCGCGCACGATCACGTCCGTGGTGATGAGGTCGACGCCGACACGAATGGGCTCCCGCTGATCCGGACGAGCAGGCGGCTGGCCGGCGCGCTCCTGCAACACGGGCGTGGCCGCCAGCGCGAGGACTGCCAGCAACGACGGGAAATGTCCGGCTGATCCAGGCATTCAGGTAGTGAGCTGCTCGTGGTTTAGCACGCCGCTGAAAAAGCCCGGCCTGATGGGCAATGGCCGATGGGCCATGGCAAAACAGGCGCATTTGGCCCATGTGCCATTGCCCATTTGCCATTCAGGATGCGTTTTTCAGCATCCTGTTTAGACTGCGAACCGGTCCGGCTGGCTTTCTCGCGCCTTCATGCGGAGCAGGGCGTTCGGACCCGCCGCGATTGCGCGCCCGAGCGAGTCGGCATATGATCGGAGTATGGCGCAAACCCGAAGTTCATCCGATCGAGACCCGATGGACGCCCGCTCCGTCCGCGCGCTGGCCATCGAGGCCTGGCGGAGGGCCGAAGCCATGGGGCTTGTCGAGCCTGACGGGCGGACGCTGGAGGCGGGGGATGTCGCCCGACTGGTTGCCCGCGTGCGGGAGGCCGGCATCGCACGGCTTCCGGCCCTCCGCTTCGACAACGTCGAGGTTCCTTCCGTCGAAGAGGCCGAATCGCTGCTCCATCTCGTGATTGCCGCACTCGAAGCGTCGCCGGTCCCCCGGCACGAGTGGGCGGCGGTATCGCGGATACTGGAGCCCGAACAGCTGGCGGCGCTGCTGCACATCTCCGTGACCAGCCTGCGGCGCTACGTTTCGGCCGAGCGCGAGACGCCGGACGCGGTGGCCGCGCGCCTCCATCACCTGGCCCTCATCGTCGGGGATCTCGCCGGCGCCTACAACGAGGTGGGCATCCGCCGGTGGTTCGATCGGAAGCGCACCGCGCTCGGCGGCCGGACGCCGGCGGCGCTGCTGGCCTCGGACTGGAATCCGGATGACCCCGCTCCGCAGAAAGTGCGTGAGCTGGCTCGCTCGCTCATCGCGCTGTGCGCCACATGATCGTCTTCCGCCAGGCCGATGCCCGGTATCCGTTCCTGTGGAGCGGCACGAGCCAGCCGGCTGCGCGGTGGCACGCCGCGGGTGAGGGCCCTGCAAACTATTTTGCCGACACGCCGGACGGAGCCTGGGCCGAGCTGCTGCGCCACGAGGAGATTGCGGATCCGCTCGATGCTGCGACGCTCCGGCGTGCGCTGTGGGCCGTCGAGATCGATGATGAGCCGCTGACGACCGTATCCCTGAAGCCGAGCGTCCTCACAGGCGGACGCGACACGTACCGGGCATGCCAGGTCCATGCGAGGCGGCTGCGCGCGCGCGGTGCGCGCCGGCTGCTGGCGCCATCCGCGGCGCTTCTGCCAGGTGGCGCCGCAGGACGACAGATCGCCGGCGGCGTCGAGCGCCCTGGCGCCCCGCAGGACGGACTCGTCATCGTGATCTACGGCTCACCTGAAGGGCTCGTCGGATGGCAGGCCGTGGAGCGCGGAGCGCCGCCGCCCGGCGTGCTCGCTCGGGTGCGACACTTCACGAGGTCTGACTAGACCGGAGGGCTTCGTCGAACCGACGATCAACGCGGCGCGCCGGTCGCGACCGGCAGCCGGTTCGACCGCCACCCCTCGAACCCTCCGAGCAGCGCGCGGGTTTCCGCGAACCCCAGCTTCCGGAGCGTGAGCGCCGCCCGGGCGCTCGTTTCCTCCGACGGTCAACTGCAGTAGGTGACGATCGGCTTGCCGAGCTCGCGCAGTCGCTCGCGGGCCTCGTCAATCGACCGCAGTGGAATCGATAGCGCGCCTGGAATGTGGCCGCGAGCGAAGCTCTCGGGGTCCCGGACATCGACGACCGTAACGGCCCGCTCCTCGTGCAGCTTCCTGAAATCCCCGAGGGCGATC
>DATIEW010000741.1:0-7336 GCA_035455585.1 Vicinamibacterales bacterium
GCAGCCGGGGACGGGAACGCGGTGCCGCTCGACCCCGCCACGCTGGACGCAATCGCAGGGCTGTATCACGACGTCGAGACCGGCGAGCCTCTGCGTATCGTGCGCGAGTCGACCAGCCTCCGAATCGACGGAGGCACCGCCCTTCGCGCGCAGTCGGGCTCCCGTTTCGTGGCCTCGAACGGACGGAGGTTCGAATTCGAGGCGCCGGGCCGGCTGCGGGTCGTCGATCAGTTCGGCAGCGCCGACCGCTACGAGCGAGTGGCCGACGCGGACCTGAAGCCGCGCACGCCGTCGGACTACGCCGGAACCTACACGAGCGAGGAAGCCGAGGTGACGATGACCGCCGCCATTCAGGACGGCGTGGTCGTTCTCCGTCGACGGCCGGACAGCACGCTCCGCCTGACACCCGTCTATGCCGACGGCTTCCGCGGCCAGATCGGCTTCGTGCGGTTCCATCGCGACGCCAGCGGGCAGATTACCGGCTTCAGCGTGAGCCAGGAGCGTGTCTGGGATCTGCGGTTCACCCGCCAGGCAGAGCGTTGAGGCCCCGGACCGTCGTTTGCTGGATCCTTCCCCCTTTTTCCCGACGAGGGGCGTCTCCGTGGCGCGGGCCGCGGGGGGGTCGCGCGTTTCTGCGGCCAATCCGTTGACCGGCGCAGGCCATCGACTGTCTGCTGAGGAGTTCCCGCCCCACCGCGCGTGACCGTACCGTCACCTCCGTTTCGCTTTTGGAGGCGCACCATGTCAGACGGCAGCCGGCGGCTCAACCTCATTCAGTTCGCGCACCTGCTCGACGCCGCCACGCTCGGTCGGAGGGTCACCGGCGTGCACGTCCATCACACGCGGCATCCCTCGCGCGGGGACTTCCTGGGCCGCGACTCGATCGAGGCGATACGGCGGTATCAGGTCGAGACGTTCGGCTGGCCCGACCTGGCGCAGCACCTCACGATCGATCCCTCCGGCGGCATCTGGACCGGCAGGAACTGGAACCTGCCGCCCGCGAGCGTCGCCGGGGAGAATGGAACGGCGTCCGGGGGGCCGTTCATGGTCGAACTCGTCGGCAACTTCGACGAGGGCTTCGATCCCTTCGACGGCGGACAACGCGAGGCTGCCGTGGAGGTGATCGCGAGGCTCGTCCGTGCCTTCCGACTCGACACGCGCAAGGCGATCGCGTTTCATCGCGACCTGACACGAACGCCGACGACCTGTCCTGGCAGCGGCATCGATCGCGCGCGCTTTCTTCAGTCGGTGAGGGCGCGAATCGAAAAGCTCGCCCGGGTGCGCCCGGCTCGCCGAGGGAAGGCACCACTCTTCCGGCCCCAGCACCTCGCAGGCTTCCACGCGACCCTTCCCGCCGAGGCGGGCGCGGAGTCGGCGGGCGAGGTCCCGGAGCATTCGTCCGCGGCGCTGGAAATCGCCGCCAGGACGACGGCCGCAATCGCGGTGCGCCAGATCGCGTCCCGCCCGCCGGGTCCGACGGTGTTCATCCCGCGCGACTCGGCCGAGTGGGCGGATCTGAAACCGCACGTCGTCAACCTGAGCCGCGGCGAGCTGTCTCAGCGAGGAGCCATCTCGACGTCGCCCGCGGATCTCGACGGCATCATCGCCCGCATCCGCGCGCACGTCGCTCGGTCCGATACGCAGCATGTGCTGCTCCATGCGCACGGGGGCCTGGTTGGCGAACGCAGCGCGCTCGAATACGCGCGGACGGTGCGCCCCTGGTGGATGGACCACGGCATCTACCCGGTGTTCTTCATCTGGGAAAGCGACCTGTTCGAGACGCTCCGCCAGTACATCATCGGCCCGCGCGCGCTGGCGGATCTCACGGACGCCGCGATCGAGACCGCGGCGAAGGCGCCAGGGTCGATCATCTGGAGCGGAATGAAGGAGAGCGCCCGACGTGCCGCCAGCGCCGCGATTCGAGAGGGCGATCCGGGCGGCGCCTGGCTCTTCGCGCAGCGCCTGGCCGTCCTGTCAGCCGAGCTCGGGCCCGACCGGATGGCGCTTCATGCGGTCGGGCACAGCGCCGGCGCCATCTTCCACAGTCATCTCCTGCCCGTGCTCACGGCGCAGGGCGTGCCGATAGCTACCGCATCCGTGCTGGCTCCGGCGGTCCGGACGGACCTCTTCAAGGACACGCTGCTTCCGGAGGTCAGAAGCGGACTGATCCGGAGGCTGACCATGTTCACGATGGAAGAGGACGCCGAGCGGCAGGACGACTGCTGGACGATCTACCGCAAGTCGCTGCTGTACCTCGTGTCGCGCTCGTTCGAAGGTCTGCCGCGCAGGCCGATCCTCGGGCTGCACGAATCGGTTCGGAAGGACGCCGTGCTCCGCGAGCTGTTCGGAGTCGACGAAAGCGGGCGCCGGACGGGACGCCCGTCCGCCGCAGAGCTGCAGCTCTCGTACGCGCCCGGCAGCGATCCGAATCCGCTGACGCGCGCGCTCCGGCACGGCGATTTCGACAACGACCCATACACGATGAGCGCCGCGCTCAGGCGGATCCTCGCGCTCGAGGACGAAACCGGTATCGGGTTCGACGATTTCCCGTGGCCGCCCGCGGTCGATCGTGCATTCGAGCTGCCGGTGCCGGCGGCAGTCGCGGTCCCACAGGTTCCTGCAGCAGCCGCTGCGGCAGCACCGGTCCTGACCAGCGGACAGCGGCGCGTTGCACTCTGCGTCGGCATCGATCGCTACGTCCAGCGTCCGCTGGCCGGGTGCGTCAACGACGCGCGGACATGGGGAGAGGCACTGGGCACGCTCGGCTTCGACGTGCAGTACCTCTTCGACTCGCGCGCGACGCGCGCCGCGATGCTCGATGGCCTCGAGCGTCTGGTCTCGAAGGCGCGCGCCGGCGACGTGGTCGTCTTTCAGTACTCCGGCCACGGCACGCAGCTCGCCGACACCACCGGAGACGAGCGCGATCGCTTCGACGAAGCGTTCGTTCCGGTCGACTACCACACGGGCGCGTTTCTGATCGACGACGACGTGTCGGACGTCCTGAGTGGCCTGCCGCGTGGCGTGCTCGCCACGCTCTTCACCGACTGCTGCCATTCGGGCACGATCACCCGTTTTGCGCCTGCGATGCGGGCGCTCGAAACGACGTCCGATCGCGTGCGGTTCCTGCCAATCGACCCTTCCCTCGAGGCGGCGCACCAGGAATTCAGGCGCCCCATGCGCGCGCCGGCGCGGAAGAAAGAGAAGGCGCTGCCTGGCGTGATCCACTTCGCCGCGTGCAGAGACGACGAGTATGCATGGGAATCCGGCGGACACGGCGACTTCACGACTGCCGCGGCGCCTCTGGTGGTCCAGTCGGCGGGGCGCGGTGACACGAACGAAGTCTTCCTCGACGAGGTGTACGGGATCGTCTCGGCGCGCGGCCGCCAGCATCCGATGCTGATGCCGCCGGCCGCCGGGATGTCCCGCCTCGCGCTCCTGGCGCCGTTGACCTCCGTTCCACCGTCGGCCGGGCCCGCGCGTGACGAGCGCCAGGTCCGCGCCGCACTGCTGGCGCACGTCGAGGCGATTCGCCGCCTCCTGCAGGCGTGAACGGGGGGTGCCCATGGCCGATGCCATCCGCAGGAAGCGCCCCCGTTCAGACCGCGTGCGATCGCGGCCGCCGGCGCCGGCCCGCTACACGCTGGGCGAGGCGATCGCCAGGCGCTGGCATGCCCAGCCCTACGACCCGTTCGACCAGCGGCTGAAGCAGGGCACCTGGGACACGTCGCTTCCCGACCCCGTTCGTCGGACGCTTGCCGTCTACACGCAGGACCCCACGACGTCGCGCATGGACGTGGCCACGGCGGACGTGCGGGTTCCCTACGAGCCGCTTCAAGCGGGTCCGTGCGGCTGCGTGATCCGGGTGATCGACGAGAACCGGACCACCGGTGAGCAGTACGAGCCGCTCGATCTCGACCGGCTCAAGGCCGGGCACGCGACGGGGATGCGCCCGTCGACGATGGACCCGCGGTTTGCGCAGCAGATGGTCTACGCGGTGTCGATGGCGACCTACGACCGCTTCCGCCAGGCGCTCGGACGAACGCCGGACTTCGCGTTCGAGCCGCACGCCTCCGGCCCCCACGCGGATCCCGAGCCGAGGATGACGCTGCACGCCTATCCACACGCGATGGAGGAGGACAACGCGTACTACGATCCGGGCGAAGGCGCGCTGCTGTTCGGCTACACGTATGCCGGCGCCGCGGCCGCGGGCCTCAACCAGGCTGGCGGCGTGGTCTTCACCTCCCTCTCGCACGACGTCGTCGTCCACGAGATGACGCACGCGCTGCTCGACGGGATGCGCGCCCAGTTCATGCTGCCGACCAACCCGGACGTCGACGCCTTTCACGAGGCGTTCGCCGATCTAGTCGCGATCTTCCAGCGGTTTCAGTACCGGGAACTCGTGGCGCGCGGCGTCGCGCAGGGAGGCGGTGAGCTGACCTCGCGGCTCCTGACCGACATCGCGCGCCAGTGGGGACAGGCGACCGGCGACGGGCGGAGCGCCCTCAGGACCGCGATGCTGGCTGCCGGCGGCGCCGACGACCCGGTGGCCGCGCCGCATCGCTACGGGCCGGACAAGGAAGCGCACGATCTCGGCGCCGTGCTCGTGGCGGCGGTGTTCGACGCGTTCCGCTGGATCTTCGAAAGAAAGACCGCGCGCCTGCGGCGCCTGTGCGGCGGCGCGGACGTGCGCTACTCACCGGATCTCATCGAGCTGCTGACGGATGAAGCGACGAAACTGGCCGGCCAGTTCCTCAGCATCGTCATCCGGGCGGTGGACTACTGCCCGCCGGTCGACCTCACGTTCGGCGAGTATCTGCGCGCGATCGTCACGGCCGACTACGACCTCGTGCCCGAGGATCCCTGGGGCTACCGCGAAGCGTTCGTCCAGGCCTTCCGTCGCTACGGGATCACCGTCGGCGACGTCGCGGACCTGAGCGAGGACGCACTGCTGTGGAGACCTCCGGAGCATCATCTCGGCAGAATCCCGGGGCTCGACTTCCCGTCGCTCAGGCACGGGCGCGACCCCGGGCAGATCGGCACGCGGGACGAGCTGAAGCGCAGAGCCGACGCGCTCGGAGAGTTCGTCACCCGGCCCGACAATCTGTACTCGTTCGGGCTGGCGGTGCCCCGCCGGAGCCGCACGGAGCCCATCGATCCGCCGGTCGTCGAATCCGTGCACACGCTGCGGCGGATCAGCCCGGACGGCGGACTCAACTTCGATCTCGTCGCCGAGGTGCTGCAGCGGCGGAAGACCTCCGGAGGGCGCTGGTTTCACGGCGGTTCGACGATCATCGTCGATTCGGACGGCTCGGTCCGCTACGCAATCAGCAAGTATGTCCGCAGCGCCCGTCGCGAGGACCGAATCGCCCGGCGGCTTCAGAGCGCGTCCGAGCTGGAGC
Organism: Vicinamibacterales bacterium; assembly: GCA_035455585.1. Lineage (GTDB taxonomy): Bacteria > Acidobacteriota > Vicinamibacteria > Vicinamibacterales > 2-12-FULL-66-21 > DATIEW01. The sequence goes on from DATIEW010000741.1 coordinate 5,400, forward strand.
GCCAGTGTTTCACCGACAACCCGCCCGGCCGCGCGCTCCTGGTGAGGCGGCTTCATCAAAGGGACAAGGGATAGGGGAAAGAAGGAAGAAGGAAGAAGGGAGAAGGAAGAAGTTCCTGTCAGCGCAGCGGCGGCGTCGTGGACGGCGGGTGGCGGTGGCGAGTCCACTGCTCGTAGGAGTAGGCGAGCCGGATGAGCGTGGGCTCGTCCCAGGCGCGGCCGAAGAAGGTCATGCCCGCCGGGAGCACGCCGCGTGTATAACCCATCGGCACGTTGATGGCGGGGAAGCCGGTGACCGGGGCGAAAAACTGGCTGTTGTCGCCGTGCGGAGTGTTCAGATCGCCGATGAGGCGCGGCGGGTTGCTCCAGGTCGGATACACGAACGCGTCGAGCTTCCCATCCGCCATCGTCGCGAGCACGGCGGCGCGCACCTGCCGGCGATAGTGGGCTTCGGCCTGACACCCCGGCGAATCGATGCCGTTCTCCGAGCCCTGCTGCGACTGCTCGAGTCGGCGCTGGACCGTGGGGTGGAAGCGGCGCGACTTGATGATCTCCTCGAGCGAGTGGACGGGCACACGTTCGCCGTGCGAGGCGAGATACCGGTTGATGTCGTACTTGAAGCCGCCGCACTGTCCGGTGCCCTGTGGCCGCCGAGCTTCGGAGAGATCCACGCGGGCAGGATCAACGATTACCGCACCGGCGCGCCTCAGGTCCTCGATGGCCGCCGCGAACACGCGGACGATCTCCGGGTCGGTCGTGTCGCGCTCATAGGCCTGTCGCAGCACGCCGATGCGCGCGCCCTTCAAGCCGTCGCGGACGAGGGACCGCGAGTAGTCGGGGATCGTCGCGGGACGCCCGTCCGGACTGTACAGACGCGCTTCGGGACTGTCCGCCACGGTCACGGGGTCGTCTGGATCGGGGCCCGCAATCACCTGAAACACCGCCACCGCGTCGGCAAGCGTGCGCGTCATCGGGCCGGCGATGTCGGCCAGGAGATTCAGCGGCACCACGCCGGCCCGGCTGGTGAGCCCCATTGTCGATCGAATGCCTGCCAGCGCCTGGTGCGACGAGGGGCCGCGGATGGAGTTGCCCGTATCGCTCCCCAGACCGATCGCACCGAAGCTGGCGGCGATCGATGCGGCCGTTCCCCCACTCGATCCGGCCGTGACACGGTCGAGCGCGTAGGGGTTCTTCGTGTAGCCCGGCAGAATCGAGCTGACGGTCTCGTACGGCGTGAACGCCCACTCGGCCATGTTGGATTTCGCGAGCACCGGCGCGCCGGCATCACGAATCCTCCTCACCTGAAAGGCGTCCTTGTTAGACACGAACCCTGCGAGCGCGAGCGATCCGGCCGCGCTCTGGAGGCCCAGGGTCTCGAAGTTGTCCTTCACGATGGCGGGGATGCAGTGCAGCGGTCCCGTCGGCGCTCCGCTCGACAGCCGGCGGTCGAGTGCATCCGCTTCCTTCATGACGTCGGGATTGATCTGAACGATGCTGTTGAGCGCGGGACCGTTCTTGTCGAATGCCTCGATCCGGCGAAGGTACTGCTCGACGAGGGATCGGCAGGTCAGTCTTCCGCCCTTCATCGCGTCATGGATGTCCGTAATCGTGGCTTCCTCGATCTGGAAGGGGGGCGGCTGCTGCCCGAAGAGCGCGGCTCCGAGGAGTAACGCGGCCAAGTACGGCGCCATCTTCATGAGACGGAGCTTATATCAAACGGAAGTTTGAGAGTGCGGGAGTCGTTTACGGCTGCCGCAACGCCTCGACCGGGTCGACCCTCATCGCGCGTCGTGCGGGGATCAGGCAGGCGGCGAGACCGCTGGCGAGCAGGAGCGCCGCTACGGCCGCCAGCGTCAGCGGATCTGCCGGGCGCGCACCGGGCGTCATCCGCGAGCCGATTTCGGCCGTCCGCCGGGCCACCAGATGCGACATCACCCC
>DATIEW010000742.1:0-3444 GCA_035455585.1 Vicinamibacterales bacterium
GGTGGAGCCTCCGCTGGTCCACGACCATGGGGCTCGGGATCGCGGCGATCGGCGCGTTCCTGATCACGCTCGTCACCGGCGTGCTGCTGATGTTCTATTACAAGCCCTACCCCGACGTCGCGTACCTCTCGATCAAGGACATCCACTACGTCGTGCCGACCGGCCGGTTCATGCGGAACATCCACCGGTGGGCGGGCAACGTCATGGTCGTGGCCGTGCTCCTGCACATGGCACGCGCCTTCTACACGGCCAGCTACCGTGCGCCGCGCGAGTTCAACTGGCTCGTCGGCATGGGGCTGCTCGTCGTCACGCTCGGGCTGTCGTTCAGCGGGTATCTGCTGCCGTGGGATCAGCTGGCGTTCTGGGCCATCACGATCGGTGCGAACATCGCGCAGTCGCCGCGCGAGATCACGGACGCGCTCGGCGTCACGGAGTCGTTCGATCCGGGGGGACTGCAGAAGCTGCTGCTCCTTGGATCGGACCAGGTCGGCGAGGAAGCGCTCATCCGCTTCTACCTGTTCCACGTCATGCTGCTACCGCTCGCGCTGGCCATGCTGGTGTCGATGCACTTCTGGCGGATTCGCAAGGACGGAGGGCTGGCAAAGCCGGCCGACGTGGATCGACGGCTGGGCGCGCCGTCGGAGCCAATCGTCCCGGTGTTCACGCAGGCGCCCGCGCGGACGTATCACCTCGCAGCCATCGTGCGCGGACGGACGGCGGCAGTCGGACGAGGCCCCGAGAACACCCTGCCGTCGATGCCGCACCTGTTCTATGCGGAGCTCGCGGTCCTCATGCTGACCGTCGCGCTCTGCCTGGGCCTGGCGATGGTCTCGGACGCGCCGCTCAAGGAGCTGGCGAACCCCGCGGTCCCCGAGAACCCGGCGAAAGCGCCGTGGTACTTCCTCGGGCTGCAGGAGCTGGTGGCGTACTCGGCGTTCATGGGCGGCATTGGCATTCCCACGATCGTACTGATCGGCCTCGGGCTGATCCCGTACCTCGATCGCGAAACCGGAGGAACGGGGGAATGGTTCGGCGGCCCCGGCGGAGCGCGCCTCGTGCTCCAGGCGCTCGCGGTCGGGCTCGGCGCGGCACTCGCCGTCGAGGCCTTCGCCATCCGCTACGGATGGCTGCGCGAGTGGTTCCCGCACATCCCTCAGCTCGTGATCACGTTCGTCAACCCCGGGACGGTGCTGACGGCCGTGTACGCGGTGTATTCGCTTTGGCTCGTCAGGCGCTACGACTCGACCCGCGCCGGCGCGCTGGGTCTCTTCACCTGTTTCCTCTGCGGGTTCGTGGTGCTGACGATCATCGGCACGCACTTCCGCGGGCCCAACTGGGAGTTCTACTGGTCGCCCGCCGACTGGCCCGGGCACTGATCGGGGCCGGGACGAGATGAAGAAGAACAAGTACCTGCTGCTCGGATCGAGCCTGACGGTGCTGGTGCTGCTCGTCGGCGCCGCGGCGCAGGAGAACTTCCTGCAGGAGTGGCGGCAGCTGCAGCGATCGACCACGGCAGCCGACGCGGTGGACGTCCGGCTGCGGCAGATTGTCGTTCCCGCACTAGACGTCACGGATCGCTGCGTCACGTGCCACGTCGGCATGGCACCGGGCGAGCAGAGCCGTCCCGCGGATCGCGTCATGAAGGCGCACGCAGAGGTCGGCCACGATCCGGCCGCGTTCGGCTGCACGACCTGCCACGGCGGGCAGGGCCGCGCGACCGAGAAGCTCGCTGCCCACGGCCGGGTGCCCTTCTGGCCCGAACCCATGATCCCGCTCGGCAACGCGGACGCCGGCTGCGGATCCTGTCATACGCACCTGCGAGTCCCGAGCCTCGCGCAGCTCCGCGCCGGGAGCGCGGCCTTCGAGCGGAACGATTGTCTGGCCTGCCACAGCCTCGACGGCCGGGGCGGCACGCTTCGACCCGGGGGCGGCGGCGGAATGGAAGGCCCCAGCCTCTCGCGCGCGGCCATAACGGGATATCGTCCCGACTGGTACGACCATCACCTGGCGGAGCGCGACAGAGCGGCAGCCGGGCCCTGGCGCGATTCCTTCGCACCGATCCCGGCGCACGAACGCGACGCGCTGACGGCGCTCCTCGAGTCGCGCGTCGGCGCACCCTCCCTGATCGAGGGCAAGGCGCTCTTCCATTCTCTCGGGTGCCGCGGCTGCCACAAGGTCGGCGGTGTCGGCGGCGATGATGGACCAGATCTGACGATTTTCGGCCAGCGCGACCCAGGGCAGCTCGACTTCACGCACGTGCCAGGCGAGCGAACGGTTTCCAACTGGATCGCCGAGCACTTCCGTGCGCCCGCGGTGATCGTGCCGGGCTCGCAGATGCCGACACTGGGGCTCACGGAGCCGGAAATCACCTCGCTGACGGCCTACCTGCTGTCGCTGCGCCGGAGCGCGCTGCCCGAAGCGTTCTGGCCCAGGGACCGCATCCTTGCCGAGCGCTTCGGAGAGCGGGAGTTCTCCACCGACGGCGCGACGCTCTACGGCACGTTCTGCGCGGCGTGCCATGGGCCCGACGGGGACGGCCGTCGCTACGCCGGCATGCCCGCCTTTCCCGCCATTGCCAATCCGGACTTCCTGTCGATCGCCTCGGACGAGTTCGTCGCCGAAACCGTCCGGCGTGGACGGCCGGGACGGCGCATGCCCGCCTGGGGTGAAACAGAGGGCGGGCTTCGCCCTGAGGAGATCACGCGCGTGGCGCAGTTCGTTCGCACTCTCGGCGGCAACGTCGCGCCGGTGCCCGACGAGCGCCCGCGCCGCTGGGCCGCGGGGGACGCCGAGGCAGGTGAACGGCTGTATGGGTCGGCATGCGCGACCTGCCACGGCCCGGCGGGTCTGGGTGGCGAGGGCCCGGCGCTGAACAACCGGGTGCTGCTCGCTTCGGCCACCGACACCTACCTTGTCGAGACCGTCGGCCGCGGCCGCCGCGGCACCTCGATGGAGGGCTTCAGCCGCCCGTCGCCGACGCGGCCGGCCCTCGCGCAGCAGGAAATCGAATCGATCATCGCCTTCATCCGCACATGGGAGAAGAAACCATGAAGCGTAAGGAACTGAGTCGCCGGGCGTTTCTCGAGGCGGCAACCGCCGCGGGGTTTGGAACGCTGGTGTCGTCGGCCACCCGCGCCTGGGGGCTCGAGGCGCAGGACAACCCGCTCGCGTTCTATCCCGATCGCGGATGGGAGCGCGTCTACCGCGATCTCTTCAAGTACGACTCGACGTTCACCTTCCTCTGCGCGCCCAACGACACGCACAACTGCCTGCTGAACGGCTACGTGCGCTCCGGCGTCGTGACGCGCATCGGCCCGACGATGAAGTACGGAGAGGCGACCGATCTCGAAGGCAACCGCGCCAGCCACCGGTGGGATCCGCGGGTGTGCCAGAAGGGACTGGCGCTCACGCGCCGCTTCTACGGCGACCGGCGCGTGAGCCACT
>DATIEW010000743.1:0-7020 GCA_035455585.1 Vicinamibacterales bacterium
CCGGCCAACGACATATACCGCATCGACGATCCGGAGACGATCGCGAAGGCGGAGGCGATTGTGCAGGCGCACGTCGATGCCCATCCCGAGCTGATGGCCATCGATCCGAAGGAGCGCCAGGCGGCCCACGGCTGAGGAGGACGGGACTCGTCCACGGCAATGACGAGAATCGCGAGCGAACCTGACGCCAGAACATGCGTGAATGTGTCGAATTCTCTGTGCAGACTGCTGAGGCGCGCACGGCGCGCCTGCGAGCCGGGGTGTGGGGGGAGCCCCACGCTAGGATGATGACGATCGCCCGGCTCATCGGCCTCACGGTCCTGTTCGCGGTCGGCTTCGACGCGCTGGCCGGACCTCCCCTAGCAGCCCGTGGTGCAACGCCAGCTGCATTCGGCCGGCGATGCATCCCCGCCGGCTGCGTTGCTCCTTCCTCAAACACTCCCGGTATTCTCGGTCGTCGCGCCTTGCCGGCCCGGGGTCCCCACGGGGCGTGGTTTGCGCCGGGGGGTGGGGCGGGGCGCCTCGCCGCCCTCGGTGCGACGCGGGCGTTTCACCACGGGCTGCTAGCGGCGCGGCAGCGCCCGCCCGTCATGGGGCGGACGGCGGGCGTCTCGGCAGGCCACCCTCTGACGACGGCGGCGGCGATCGAGATCCTGCAGAAGGGCGGCAACGCCTTCGACGCCGGTGTTGCCGCGCTGCTCGTCGGGGGCGTCGTCGAACAGGATCTGTACGGCTTCGGCGGCGAGGGCCTCGTGCTGGTCTACCCGCAGCGCGAGGGGAAGGTCATCTCCGTCGTGGGCCAGGGCTGGGCACCCAGGGCCGCCACAATCGATTGGTACCTCGAACGCAACAAGTCGCTGGACGGATCGGGGCTGGACCCGGTCGTCGTGCCGGGTGCGCCGCACGCGGCGGTCACGGTGCTCGAGCGCTGGGGGACGATGAGGTTCGAAGAAGTGGCGGCACGCGCCGTCGAGTACGCGCGGGAGGGGTTCCCGTTGAGGCCGCGGACGGCGTCGACGATCGTGCGGCAGCGGCGCTTCATCGAACAATGGCCGACCAACCGGAAGACCTGGCTCAAGCCCGACGGATCGACCTACGAAGCCGGCGAGGTCATCCGTCTGCCGGAGCTGGCCGCGACGCTGACGAAGATGGTCGAGGCCGAGCGCGCAGCGGGCGGCAGCCGCGCCGCGGGCCTTGCCGCCGCGCGCGATCGCTTCTACAAGGGGGACATCGCGCGCGAAATGGTACGGTTCCTCCGCGAGCATGGCGCACCCTTCGACGAAAGCGACTTCGCCGAGTTCTTCGCACGCGTGGAGGAGCCTGCTTCCGTCACGTATCGCGGATACACCGTCTACAAGCAGGGCTTCAACAGTCAGGGGCCTGCGCTGCTGCAGGCGCTGAACATCCTCGAGAACTTCGACCTGCGGAAGGCGGGCCACAACAGCGCCGACTACCTCCACCTCCTGGCAGAGGCCCTGAAGCTCGCGTACGCCGACCGGGACAGCTACTATGCGGATCCGGCGTTCGTGAAGGTGCCGGCGAAGGGGCTGCTCTCGAAGGAGTATGCGAAACGCCGCGCGGCACAGATCGACATGAAGCGCGCCTCCGTAGCTCAGGCCGCCGGCGACCCGCTGCCGTTCGACGACGAGGTGAAGTCGTGGCCGTTCTGGATCGCGGGACGCGACAGCTCGCCGCAGGCGCCGCCGTACGCGGACGGGATCGATCCGGGCGCGAAGGACACGACGCATATCGCGGTGATCGACGGGGAAGGGAACGTCTTCGATTCGACGCCGAGCGGCGGCTGGATCATGGGCGGCGTCATCGCGGGGACGACCGGCGTGGGTCTCTCGACGCGCGGCGAACAGTTCTGGCTCGACAGGAACCGCGCGGCGCAGCTCCGGCCGCGCTCGCGGCCCCGCTACACGCTCACGCCGAGCATCGTCATTCGCGATGGCCAGCCGCTGCTCGCGCTCGGCACGCCGGGCGGCGACAACCAGGAGCAGACCATCCTGCAGGCGCTGCTCAACATCGTGGAGTTTCCCGACGCCTGGTACCCGAATCTGCACAGGGCGTTCGAGCTGCCGCGGATGCAGACCCATCATCTCGTCGGCTCGTTCTGGCCGCACCGGATCGATCTGAACCGGCTCGATGTCGAGTCGAACGTGCCGGCCGGGGTCATCGCGGAGCTGAAATCGCGGGGGCACGACGTGCGCGCCGTGAACCCGCTGTCGATCTCCGGGTGCGCGACGGCGGTGATGCTCGATCCGAGGACCGGCGCCCGGATCGCTGGCGCCGATCCCAGGCGCGACTGCTACGCGTTCGCGTACTGAGCCTCGCCAGCCGTCCGGCTCCCCGTGGCATCCAGGCGTCGGGGGCCATCGTCGAACACCACCTCGTCCATTCAGCCGGGGAGACCGGTCGGGGGGCAGACTACGCTCCACCGCACGGGCTTTTCGGTCGTCTATGTGTTATCCTCGGAATTGTCTGGTGGACGACAGCGTCCTGTCTTGAGCCCGCGTCAAGCGCGAATCGAGCCCTCACCGACTCGCTTCTCTCCGCAGTGCCGTGCCAGCCGAGTACGCCGACTCCATCCCTGCCGTCCTATGCCGGCTCTCTCGTCGGCTCGGACGATCCGGTAACAGCCTCGCCGTTGGCGGGGTGGAAGTGAGAAGAAGCATCTGATGTCTCGCAGGCTCTACGTCGGCAACCTCCCTTACGAAACCGTCGAACAGGACCTCCATGCGCTGTTTGCCACCGCTGGCACCGTCGAATCGGTGAACATCATGCGCGACATGGCCACCGGCCGGGCCCGTGGCTTCGCGTTCGTCGAAATGGCGACGGACGAAGACGCGCAGAGCGCGATCAGCAAGCTCAACAACCACCAGATGGGCGGCCGCAACCTGACCGTCAACGAGGCGCGACCAAAGGCCTCGTCGGGCGGCGGCAGCGGCCGTGGCGGCGGCCGCGGCGGCGGCAGCTGGCGGCGCGAGCCGCGCTGGTAATCGTCGATCGGACAGGAGATCCCGTGGGCGCGGCCGCCCGTCCGATCATCCGTGTCGTTGTGCGGCGCTCGCTCAGCGACCGCGCGCACTGCCCTGCCTGATTGGCGGTGAAGCGTCCCCCGGACGCTGGTCCCCGCGGTCGGGGAAGTGATAACCTCGGCTGATGGCCAGCGATATTGCCGCGCTCGAGCGTCGCGCGATCGAGTTCGCCAGGCTCGGCGACTTCGGCGAGGATGCCACGGATCTCAACCGGGCTCTGACGCGCCTCTCGCCGGGGAATCAGGGGGCGTGGACGCGCCTGGCGCGCTGCTGCATGGAGCAGGAGCTGTTCGACGATGCGGCGGCGGCGCTGATCCAAGTTCTCGAGCTGAATCCCTCGAACAACATCGCCAAGAGCCTCCAGCAGGAGGTGATCCGCCGCCGCGCGATGGCGCCGGTCCGGTCGGACGCCGCCTCGGGCTTCACGCCACAGGACTTCTACACGCTGGGCCAGCTCGCTTCAGTCGACGCCGCACGGGCCCTGACGCCGAAGTTCGAGTCGCTGCTCACGTCGGTCAACGCTCAGCGCACGTCGTCGCGGATCGTAGAGGCGCGGAACCGCGAGGGGCAGTCGGGATCGAAGCTCTTCCGCCGCAACAGCTTCTACGCCGGCCTTCACGGACACGTCTTCGCGTTTCACCACGGAGGCCGGTGGGAGCCGCAGTTCAACCTCGGCATGTTCAGCGCCACCCCCTGGGGCGCGAGCTCGTTCCGAAGCGGGATCGCCTTCAACATGTCGCCGGCCGGCAGCGATCCCGATCGCGAGGCGGGGCAGGCGAACGCGCTCCTGCGCTTCGAGCGGTTCCAGCAGCAGCTTGCCGGAGCCTGGGGTGGACATCTCGTCGACTGGATGAGCAAATCGGGCGGATTCATCCAGTACGGCGAGCGCGGGCCCGCAACCGACCTGCTGCCCAGGCAGGGCGTCGACTGGATCGTCAACTGCCGCAACCCCGCGGGCATCGGATTCGTGTTCATCGGCCGGTGGCTCTTTCTCGAGAATCCCGACGATGCCGCGACGCTTGGGGACATGCGGAAGCTCGTTGCGGCAATCGAGGACACGTTTGCGGCGCTTTTTCCCCTCTGGCTGAGCGTCTATGGGGAGGATACGGGCCGGGATCCGGGGTCCGGAGTCCGGGCTCCGGGGTCCGGGATCCGCGGTTCGTAGTCCGCGGTTCGCGGCTCGGGGTCCCGGGGCCGGCATCTGAACCCTTCAGCTGGCCTTCACGTCCAAGGACGCATGCAGGACATCCGCTACGCGCTCCGCACGTTTCGAAAGCAGCCGGTCTTCACGCTGGTAGCCGTGCTGACGCTCACGCTGGGGATCGGTGCCAACACGGCCATCTTCAGCGTGCTCTACCAGATTCTCCTGAAACCTCTCCCATATCCGGACGCGGATCGCCTCGTCTTTGTCTGGAACACCTATCCCCTGATGGGCCTGCCGCAGGCGAGCGTGTCGATTCCCGACTATATCGACCGGCGGACGCAAGCACCCGCCATCGAGGATGCGACGCTGTTCACGGGCCGGGCCCTGAATCTGGCGGAAGGCAGCCGCCCCGAGCAGATTCGCGGGCTGATGGTGACTCCCTCGTTCTTCTCCACGCTGCAGCTGCACCCGATGCTGGGCCGCGGGTTCACCGAGGAAGAGGCCAGGCCCGAAGCGGATCGATTCGCCATCCTGACATACCAGCTGTGGAACTCGCGCTTTGCCGCCGACCCGTCGATCGTGGGCCGCGACATCCGCCTGAGCGGCGAGGCCCACAGGGTGGTGGGCGTCCTGCCGGCGGGGTTCGATCTGCCGATGCGCGAGGTCGCCGTGCTGGTGCCCTTCTCGTTCACCCCGGAGCAGATGTCGGATCAGGGCCGCGGCAGGGAGTTCAGTTCGATGATCGCGCGCCTGGCGTCTGGTGCCACGATCGAACAGCTCAACGCCCAGATGAAGACCATCGTGGACCGCAACCTGGAGCGGCTGCCCCAGTTTCAGTCGTTCGCGCGGACGAGCGGCTTCGGCGGCTACGCCGTCCCGATCCGCGAGCAGCTCGTTGGCGACGCGCGGGCGCCGCTGTACGTCCTGCAGGCGGGCGTGTTCGTGGTGCTGCTCATCGCGTGCGTGAACGTCGCGAATCTGCTCCTGATGCGTGCCACGGGCCGGTACCGTGAGCTGGCCATCCGGTCGTCGCTCGGCGCGGGTCAGCGGCGCCTCGTGCGCCAGATGCTGACCGAGGGGCTCGTCCTCGCCGCGTTCGGCACCGCCGGCGGTCTTGCGCTGGGGCTCGCCGGCGTGCGCGGACTGCTCGCGCTCGGCTCCCGCCAGCTTCCGGGGATGCCCGACGCCTCGCTGCACCCGATCGTGCTGATCTTCACCATCGCGCTCGCGGTGGTCACGGGCCTGGTCTTCGGCCTCGTACCGGCGATCCTCGTGATGCGGGGAAACACCGCGGCATTCCTCAGGGACGACAGCGCGCGGGGATCGGCCACGCGAGGCACCGGGATGATGCGTTCCACGCTCGTTGTCGCCGAAACCGCGCTGGCGCTCATGCTGCTCGTGGGCGCGGGCCTGCTGATCAAGAGCTATGCCCGCCTGCAGAACGTAGACCCAGGCTTTTCGGCCGAGAACGTCCTGACCGCCCAGCTTGCCTTGCCGTCGGCAAGGTATCCGGACGCGACCGCGCGCCGCCTTTTCTGGGAGCGGCTGATCGACAGGGCTCGCGCCCTGCCCGGCGTGACGGGCGTGGGGCTCACGTCCAACGTGCCGTTCAGCGGCAACGTCAGCTCCGGGTCGTACTCGATTGTCGGCTACACGCCCGGCCCGAACGAGGCCGCGCCCCACGGCCGCCAGGAAGTCGTCGGTGCCGACTACTTCAGGGCGATGCAGATTCCGCTGATCGAGGGGCGGGTCTTCAACGAACGTGATTCGGCCGACAGCACTCCGGTGGTGGTCGTCGACAAGTACCTCGTCGACCGCTATTTCGCGAACCGGAGCGCCATCGGCCAGCAGATCACGCGAGGCGGTCCGACCAGCACTCCGTTCACGATCGTGGGCGTCGTCGGCACCATCAACGCCATCGATCTGGGACAGCCGGTCACGAAGGAACGGATCTACTATCCTGTGATGCAGGCGCCGCTGCAGAGCATGTCGATGATGCTCAAGACCGCGCTGGATCCCGAGACGCTCGTTCCGCAGATCCGCGCCGCGGTCCAGTCCATCGATCCCGAGCAGCCGCTGGCCAACGTCCGGACGATGGATCAATGGGTGGTCCGGTCGCTCGAGGACCGGCGCACACCGATGCTGCTGCTCGGGCTGTTCGGCGCCGTGGCGCTGATCCTGTCAGCCGTGGGGATCTACGGCGTTTTGTCGTTCGGCGTGGCGCAGCGCGTGCGCGAGTTCGGGATTCGCCAGGCGCTCGGCGCCAACCAGCGCTCGATCCTCAGGCTCGTCCTGAAGCAGGGGCTCCTGACGGCGGCCGCCGGGATAGCGCTCGGGCTGGCCGGCGCCTTCGCCCTGACGCGGTATCTCCAGAGCCTGCTTTTCGGCGTCGATGCGCGGGACGCGCCGGTGTTTGCGCTGGTCACGGTCCTGCTGCTGGCCGTCGCGGCGCTGGCATGCTACATTCCGGCCCGCCGCGCGACGGAAGTGGATCCGATTGTCGCGCTGAGGGAGAGCTAGCCCGGACCGGTGCGCCGGCCGACCAGACCGACCTCTGCGTCTCCACCGCAACCGCCATCAACGCGTCATCAATCGGCGAGCGTCGGCCCCTCGACCAGCTCCATCACGAGCGCGGTGATTCCGTCGGCCTTCTCGAGGCCGTGGATGATCGCGATGTTCGGATGATTCAGGGCGGCGAGCGTCTTCGCTTCACGCTCGAGGCGGGCGAGCCGGCCGGGATCGTGCGCGAACGACTCGGGGAGGACCTTGATCGCGACGAGCCGATCGAGCCTCGTATCGCGCGCACACAGTAGACCTCGCCCATGCCGCCCGCGC
>DATIEW010000744.1:0-7284 GCA_035455585.1 Vicinamibacterales bacterium
TGTTCTTCTCTCCGCGGCCGCGCTCGGCATGATCGCCTTCGACCTTCTTCCCCTACCAGATGCGTACGCGCTCTTCGGGCTTCAAGTAGAGCTTCGCTCCCGGCTTCACGCCGAACGCTTCGTGCCAGGCGTCCATGTTGCGGACGACGCCCTGGACGCGGAACTCGCTGGGGTATGCGGGTTGGTGGCCACAATCCGGCGTATGAACGCATCGCGGACGACCATGCGCCACACGTGGGCCCAACCCACGAAGAAGCGCTGGTCGCCATTGAACCCGTCGAGGAAGGGCGCCGGCTTGCCCCCGAGCGAATCATGGCACGCGTCGAGCGCGACCGTTAGACCCGAGAGAGCGCCGATGTTCTCGCCGAGCGTCTGCGCGCCGTTGACGTGCAGGCCGGGCAGCGCCTCGAAGGCCCATTGGCCATTGCCCATCAGGCCGGGCTTTTTCAGCGACCTGCCAAGCTGCGCACGCGTGGCCTCGACCTGCCAGCCTACTTCGCCTCGCCCGCCCATTCCGACCAGTGGCGGATGCGCTCGTCGATCCAGGCGTTGTCGCGATGGAATCGGATCCAGGCGTTCAGGTAGTTGAGGAAGTCGGGATCCCCCTTGCGGACAGCCATCGCCGAGATCGTCTGCTGCAGGGGCTCCTCGAAGGGCAGGAACAGCTTGTCCGGCGCGCTCTGAACGATGACGCGCGGAGCGAACGTCGGCACCAGGACGGCATGGGCCTTCCCCTCGAGCACCGGCGAGAGCTCGAGCTCCTCGCCTTCCGCCTTCACCAGGGTGGCCCGCGGGAAGAGCCTGCTGGCGACGCCCTCCTGGACCGTCCCGGCGTAGACGGCCAGGCGCACCTCTGGCCGGTTGAAGTCCTCCCTTGTCTTGAAGCTGGCGGTCATCGCCTTGGCGGCGATGAGGTAGATGCCTTCCGTGGCCGTGGGATCGGTGTAGTTCACGACCAGCGCCCGTGCCGGCGTCACCCACAACCCGGATGCAATGACGTCGAAGTGGTTGTCCAGCAGGTCCGCGATGATGTGCGACCAGGACGACTCGACGAACTCGAGCTCGACTCCGAGATCCTGTGCGAGCATGCGGCCCACATCGATGCTGAACCCCACGAGCTCACCCTTCGAGTCGTGCATGACCATCGGCTCGGACGACGACACGCCAACTCGAAGGACGCCGCGCTTGCGAATCGTGGCCAGTGTGTCGATGGAGGGCCCCCGGAAGACGGGCGCTATATCCGGCGTGGGCGGCCGCCGCGGGATGCCCTCCGGATCTTCGTAGCCCCCGGCCGGTTTGGCCGGCGGGTCCGGCTTGGCTGGCGGCTGTTGCTGAATGGCGCCGGCCCCCGGCAGGGCAGCCAGAGCCAGGCACCAGAGCGCCACGACGGCGAGACAGCTGAAACGGTGACTCTTCATGATGACTCTCCTCTGGTGCACACCGCGCGCCGGCGAGCGGCCCACGCCGGTATGAGCTTCAGGATCCGTAGCCGCTTCCGGTCCGTCGAAAGACCACGCGGTGGCTGGAGTCGCGCTCATCGGTCGCGGTGAATCCGTTGCCCGACCGCTCGACCCTGAAGTGGTAGCGTCCGGCCTCGAGCCGGTTGCCGTCCATGGTTCCGGTGAATCGCTGGCTGCCGGCAGATCCGGTCACCGAGCCCCCCGGGACGATCGTGACCTCGACATCGGCGTTCTCGCGCGCGTCGTAGCCGCTGAACGTGCCGATGGACCACGACGGCACATCGCTGTGGTTACGGTCACGGTTTGCCGCGATGGCGGCAGCGACGGCAACAGCCGCGACTGCCGCGCCCGCCGCAACCGCCGTTCCCGAGCCGCTGTCGTCGCGGCCCACCCTGAACTCGGCCGCGCACCCCCGATCGACCCAGACACCGCGCTTGTCGTAGCCCCAGTTGACCCACATCTTGCAGCGCGTATTCGAGCGCTGGCGTACGAGCGTCACCCGATTGTCGGTATCGGCGCTGCAGTACCGGTACCGGAAATTATGGCTTTCGCATCGGATGGTTCTTTCCTGCGCACGCGCAGGCCACACCGCCAGCAGCGATACGCAGAGAACCCCCGCCATGGCTCTTACCGTGTGCTCGGCGCGCATAGTCCTCCTTCGGATGCGGAGCAGGACGGATCCTTCGATCACGGTCTCGTCCAATCACTCGTCCAGTCAACTCTCGCTCGGGTTATCGTATTGTCGCGCTCGCTCCGAACGCAAACTCGGCCATGGCGATCCGAGCTCGGCCTTGCGTGGCGTCAAGTCCGGGAATCGTGTCAACCTGGCAGTGACCTCTTCGCGGAGACCAGACTCGGAGGCGCAGGCATGGGACGACAGATCACACTGACCTTCACGCTGCTGGCGCTTGCCGGCGGACCGGCGGCGGCCTACGACCAGCAGCAGGGCCCGACGTTCGACTGCGCCAAGGCATCGGGCCAGGTCGAGACGCTCATTTGCAAGGATCCCGCCCTGGCGGCGCTCGATCGGAAGATGGCCGAGGTCTACGCGGCGGCGATGAAGAAATGGCCAGCGAACGTCGCCTCCGAGCAGCGCGCCTACCAGCGGGGCTGGATTCGCGGGCGCAACGACTGCTGGAAGGAAGACGACCTACGCGCCTGCGCAGAGCTCAGCTACAGGACCCGGATCGTGGAGCTGCAAATCAAGTCGGGACAGCTGACGGTTCCGGCGGCGGTCGGCTACGCGTGCACGGGCGGTGAGGACAAGCCGTTTTTCGCGACGTTCTACAAGGAAACCGACCCGCCGAGCGCGATCATCACGTACGGCAGCGATCAGGTCATCGCATTCGCGGCGCCGTCTGCGAGCGGCGCGAAGTACTCGGCGGCCAACATGGAGTTCTGGGAGCACCAGGGAGAAGCCTCGGTCGACTGGTTCGGAACGAAGCTGACCTGCCGTCCGAAGTCCGCACCCGCCGCGCGTCCCCCGCTAGGCGGCACGTCCTGGGTGCTCGTACAGTTCCAGTCAATGGACGACACGATGCTGAAACCTGAAGCCGACGCACGTTACTCGCTCACGTTCGACGATGACGGGCGCCTCCAGGTCCAGGCCGACTGCAACCGGGGACAAGGGACCTGGCACTCGCCCGACAACGTGTCGCTCGAGCTCGGCTCCGTTTCGCTCACGCGGGCCCAGTGCCGCCCCTCACCGCTGCAGAATAGATTCGTTCGGGATCTGGGCTTCGTCCGCTCCTACGTCGTCAAGGAGGGGCAGCTGCACCTGGGCCTGATGGCCGACGGCGGGATCTACTCCTTCGACCAGGTGAAGCCGATGCCGGCTCGATGACGGGCACACGGATCCGACTGGAGCCGCCTGAACGCTGACGCGCGTCCGGGCGGCTGAGCCTGAGCCCCGGCGGTAGCTCGAGAAAGGAGCCTGACGCTCATGCCAGGCGACTGGCCCATGTGGGGAGCTGATCTGGTTCGGACGCTGGTCACGCTGGCGTTTAGCTGGGGAATCGGCTACCTGATTGGCACGATCGTCGTGTCGCGGGTCGCGCGGTGGCTGCGCGGCCCCCACGACGCGCCGGTGCTGGCCGCGGTCCGACTCGTTCGCAGGCGGCTGCCGTGGTGGTTCCTCCTCGTCGGCGTCTGGTTTTCCTCCGGATACTGGCCGCTGACGGCCGAAGCGCGGCAGCTCGTGACGCAGGCCGTGTTCGTCGTCGTCGCGGCATCCGTGACGCTGACGACCGCGGCGGTCGCGAGCCGAAGCCTGGAGGCCTACGGCACGGCTCTCACGCCCGGCGTCGGGGTCAGCAGCCTGACACTCAACGTCGTCTGGGTGCTCGTCGCGACGATCGGGCTGCTCGTGATCCTCAGCGGCCTCGGCCTCTCGATCACGCCGATGCTCACGTTCCTTGGCGTGGGCGGTCTGGCCGTGGCGCTCGCGGTCCAGGAGCCGCTAGCGAACTTCTTCGCGGGCCTCGCGATTACACTCGCCGGGCAGATCCGCGTCGGCGACTACGTCAAGCTGGATTCGGGACACGAGGGCTACGTCCTGGATTTCAGCTGGCGGTCCACACGCCTGCGGATGCTGGCCAACAACCTCGTCGTGATCCCGAACTCCAAGCTCGCTCAGGCGATTGTCGTCAATCACCAGCTGCCGTCGGAGGATCTGGCGGTCCTGGTCGACGTGGGCGTCGACTACGGAAGCGACCTGCGGCGGGTCGAACGGGTCGTCGTGGAAGTCGCACGCGGAGTGATGCAGGAGGTGACCGGCGGCGTCGCCGGGTTCGAGCCCTTCATCCGCTACCACACCTTCGGGGACTCCAGCATCGACTTCACGGTTATCCTGCGGGTCCGAGAGTTCGTCGACCAGTACCTGATCAAGCACGAGTTCATCAAGCGGCTCCACGAGCGCTTCGATCGGGAAGGCATCGTGATTCCGTTCCCGATCCGTACGATCGAACAGCGGG
Organism: Vicinamibacterales bacterium; assembly: GCA_035455585.1. Classification (GTDB taxonomy): domain Bacteria; phylum Acidobacteriota; class Vicinamibacteria; order Vicinamibacterales; family 2-12-FULL-66-21; genus DATIEW01. The sequence continues at coordinate 4,433 of DATIEW010000744.1, forward strand.
CCGGAACGGCACGACCGGAACTGCCGGCGTGACCGCCGAGTCCGAACAGGACCCTTTGGGAGAAACTCATCGGCCGGGCCGAGCCGGGCGGAACGGAAGTCGCGACACGACGGCCGGCGCCGGGTGGCTGCCGCTGAGGATGACCAACGGCGTGTCAGGGGCGACGAAGTCGCGGTGAACGTATCCGAGAGCGATGGGCCGCCCGAGCGCTGGAGATGGTGCAGCGCTGGTAACCGTACCGACTTCCCTCTCTCCGGCACGAATCCGGTCGCCGCGGACCGGAACGGCCGCGCCCGGCTCGAGCGTCAGCCCCACCAGCCGCCGCGCGACCCTTCCATGGCCGCGGTGCAGCACGCGGATGATGATCTCCTGGCCCACGTAGCAGCCCTTGGTCTGGCTGATCGCCCGATCTTCTATGCCGGCCTCGAGCGGAATCGTGTCGCCGTCCATGTCCTCGCCGAACAATGGACGGCCGGCTTCGATCCGGCAGACATGAACGGCCTCTGCAGAAACGTCCAAGGCTCCAGCCGCCCGCAGCGCCGCTCGCAGCGCGTCGCTGCGTTCACGAGGAACGACGACATCGAACCCATCGACGCCGATCTCGTCGCTGCGGACGACGAGGACGGGCACGCCGCCGCAATCCCACCAGGTGTTGTCGAAGGTCCGCATCGACCGCAGCCGGCCGAGGGCGGCCGCATCGTCGCCACTCGACCCCTCTCCGTCCAGGGCGCGAGACACGGTCTCTGCCGCCAGCGGACCGTACACGCCGAGCAGGATCCCGGACCCGCCCCCGTCCGCGACCGTGACGTCCTCGCTGAAGACGAGCTGCTCGAGCCTGTCGCGCACGGCCGCCGCGACGCTCTCGGCGAGGTCGATGAGCACCGCATCCCCGGTCTCCAGGACCCGCATGTCCGCAATCATCCGGCCCTGCGGCGTGAGCAGCGTGGCGTAGCACCCGGTTCCGCGAGTCAACGCGAGGATGTCGTTGGTGAGCAGCCCCTGCAGGTAGCTCCGGCGATCGGAGCCGGTGAGGCGGACGAGCGCCCTCGACCGGTCGACCAGGCCCGCAGCCGTCCGCAATGTACGGTAGTCCTGTGAAAACATCCGTTCGCTGCTGATATCCTGTGATGATGCAGTTGCTGCACAAGCACCGGCGGCGCATGCATTGTACCGTGGCGCTCCTGCTGCTCTCAACGGTCCGGCCCGTGTCCGCGCAGGATCCGCCGGCCCCGGTTCCGGGCGATGCGAGCTTCACGGTCTTCGTACGCGGAACGGATGTCGGACGGGAGCTGGTCAAGCTCTCGCGTTCGGGGTCGATCTGGATCATCAGCTCGACGGGACGCACGGGGGATCTCACCATCAACCGCTTCGAGCTGAAGTACGCGGCCGACTGGCAGCCGGTGGAGCTTCGGATCGAGGCGACGCAGGCCCAGAACGCCTTCCAGCTCGCCACCTCCTTCAACCTCACGACCGCCATCAGCGAGATCACCCGGAACGGCGTGACGAACACCAAGACGGATGAAATGTCGGCCCGCTCGGTCGTGCTGCCGAACAACTTCTACGCCGCGTACGAAGCGCTCGCGCCGCGGCTGTCGGTCGCGCGACCAGGCGCCGAGATCCCGATCTACGTCGCGCCGCAGGCAGAGGTCAAGCTGACGGTCAAGTCGGTCACGGCCGAGGCGGTCGAGACGCTCTCCGGCAAGGTCGACACACGGCGCTACGACGTGGAGATCCACAACCCCGGCGGTGTGCTCGCCGCCACGGTGACCATCGACGGCAGGCACCGCTTCGCGCGGCTCGACATCCCGGCGGCGGCGCTCTCCGTGGTGCGCAACGATCTCGCCAGCGTGGCGGTCCGGTCGCATGGTGCGCGGAATCCGTCCGATTCGGACGTCGTCATCCCGGGCAACGGCTTCAACCTCGCGGGCACCCTGACGATGCCGCCATCCCCTGGCCGGCTGCGGCATCCGACCGTCGTGCTGGTTGCCGGCTCCGGCTCCGTCGATCGGGACAAGAACGTCGCGGGGATTCCCATCTTCAGTCAGCTCGCGGGCGCGCTCGCCGGGCAGGGCTTCCTGGTGCTTCGCTACGACAGGCGCGGGGTGGGCCAGAGCGGCGGGCGCACCGAGACCGCGACGCTCCAGGATTATTCCGACGACGTGGTCGCGATCGTGCGCTGGTTGAGGCGGCGCGACGACGTGGACCGCGAGCGATTGACCGTCATGGGCCACAGCGAGGGCGGCATCGTGGCCATGCTGGCGGCGGCCCGCGAGCGGCGAATCCAGTCGCTCGTCCTGATCGCCACGCCCGGCACGACCGGCGCGGAGCTGATCCTGGAGCAGCAGCAGCGTCAGCTTGCCTCCATGAAGCTCCCGGAGGCCGAACAGCAGGAGAAGATCGCGCTTCAGAAGAAGATCCAGCAGGCCGTCGCGACAGGCAGGGGATGGGAGGACGTGCCTCCCGAGCTGAGGCGGCAGGCGGACACTCCCTGGTTCCGCAGCCTGCTCCTCTTCGATCCCGCGCGGACGATGGCCCGACTCCGCCAGCCGATTCTGATCGTGCAGGGAGATCTCGACACCCAGGTCCTCCCGCACCATGCGGAGAAGCTCGCGAGCTACGCGCAGGCACGCAGGAACGACGCGCCCGTCGAAGTCGTGCACCTTTCCGGCGTCAATCACCTGATGGTGCGCGCGGCAACCGGCGAGGTCCAGGAGTACGCCGAGCTCACGGAGCGGCAGATCAGCGACGAAGCCACGAAGGCCATCACCGAATGGCTGAAGGAGCGGCGCTGACGTTTCAGCCGGTGACAACTCCCAACTTCCAATTCCCAACTCCCAATTCCCAACTCCCAA
>DATIEW010000745.1:0-3018 GCA_035455585.1 Vicinamibacterales bacterium
GGGCCAGGCCGCGCGCGCGGCGGTTTCGTTGATCACGACCGTCAATGGCTCGCGCTGAGTATCGGACTCGTTCAGCACCCGGCCGGCGCGAATCGGGATTCGCATCGTCGAGAAGAAGTCCGGTGAGGCTCTGACGATGCACACGCGCTGCCCGAGCGCATCCTTCGGGCGCCCCTCGGCGTGGATGGTGGTGCCGCCGCCTCCGCAGAAGGCTGACAGCTGGTTCGCGAACGCCGCGCCCGCCACGCCGGGCGTCAGCCGCAGTGCGTCCATCAACCGCGCCTGTTCGGCCGCGGCGGCGCGCGGCGGCAGTGTGAGGTCGAAGACGACGAGGCCGTCGGGATCAAAGCCCAACGAGACGCGGCCCAGGTTGTGCAGGTGGACGACGAGAATCGCCGACGTCGCGAGGAGCGTGAAGGAAAGGGCGATTTCAGCCACGACCAACGCCTTCGACAGGCGCCGCGCCGGCGCGGCGGCTGATGCGCGCACGCCCTCGGAAAGCACCGCGTTCGGCGCCAGCCGGATCGCTTGCCAGAACGGGGCCAGACTCGCGAGCACGCCGGTGGCGACCGCCGCCGCCACGCTGAAGCCGAGCACCGTCCAGTCGATGGTGATGTCATCGGTGCGAGGGATATAACCGGACGCGGCGGCCAGGATGTGCCGAACGAGGATCACGCTCAGACCGACGCCGGCGGCGGCGCCGGCGCCCGAGACGAGCGCGCCTTCGGCGAAGTAGCGCAGCGCGAGTTGCCGTCGCGACGCGCCGAGCGCGACGCGGATCGCCGTCTCGCGGGCGCGCGCGACGGACCGCGCCAGCATCAGCGTGGCCACGTTGGCGCAGGCGATGAGCAGCAGGAGGCCGGCGCCGCTGAGCAGGATTAGCAGCGGCGCGCGAACGCTGGCGCCGATCATCCCGATCGTCGCCTCCCGCAGGTCGGCCACCCCCGCCGTGTAGTTCTGGTAGCGCACCGGATCGATGGTGGTGATGGCGGCGGCGATTCGCTTGGCCTCCGCCTCCGCCTGTTCCAGCGACACCCCGGGTTTGCGGCGGGCGTACGCGATGTTATTGCTGCTGCCCCGGCTCGCGTCGGGCGGCGAGGGATTGAGCGGAATCCACACCTCGGTCTCGCCCCGTGATATCCCCAGGCTCGCGAGCGGAAACTGAAACGTTCGCGGCATCACGCCGCTGATCGTGTACTGGCGCTGATCGAGCGTGATGACGCTGCCGACGATCTCGCGCCCACCGCCGAGTCGTCGCCAGAGCGAGCTCGAGATGACGGCGCTCGTGTCGTCGGCGAACCACTGGCCGAGCATTGGCGGACCGAGCTGACGCGCCAGCGCAGGGGTTACCGCCGCGCCGGGAACGAACTGCGGCTCACCGGGGGCCGTCAGCTGGTATCGGCCGGTGCGGAACCAGCCGAACGCGTCGAAGCTCGTGGTCTGCTGCTCGTAGTCCTGCAGCTCGGGCACCGACATCCGCATGGGCGTGCCGGGGTCGGTCGTGTTCACGCGATACAGCGACACGAAGCGTTCGCCGCCCGGGTACGGCAGCGGCCGCAGCAGCACGCCGTTGACGACGGTGAAGATAGCGGTAGCCGAGCCGATTCCGACGGCAAACGCGACAACCGCGAGCAGGGCGACGCCAGGCGCCGTTCTCCAGGAGACCCACGCCTGACGGAAGGCCGATAGCACGTCGCCGCGACTCTAACTCAGACTCACGCGGCGCTCAAACCGGCGCCTGCATGCCAGACCGCGCCTTCCGCCCTCGAACAGCCGCCGCTCGTCGGGTAGGCTTGTCAGCCCTCGAATGGTTCCCTTCCTACCAGGTCGTGTTCGAATTGTGGCGCGTCTTGATCCTACCGTTTGAATATGTCCTCCGACCGGCTGTCCGGTTCCTGGAGCAGCTGAACACGTTCGTAGGGCGTGCCGAGCGGCACGTGATTGTGATCAGTCGTGATGATCAGGTGCCAGGTCGCAACGACCACCCCCGACGCAGACGTCCGCATTGCCAAAGATCTTCGGCCGCGATCCCAACGATCTCACCTACGCGCGGGGGCTGCTGCCAAACGACCGCCCTCATATCCTGCGTGCGATGGGTGCGATGGACGTGCCGCGAACCGTCGCTCCCTGTTTGCCGCGAATCTGCAGTATTTCAGCGGCAAGCCATGGGCGGCGACGACCGTCGTCACCCTTCCTCAGAACAGGGAACAGCGCATCCTGCTCGAACCGCGCGGCTCGCGCCGGCTCTCCTCGCAGCCGCTGCTGGATCTGCGGTTGTCGCGCGCCTTCCGCGCTGGCCGACCAGGACGGCTCGAGCTGCTCGTCGACGTGCTCAATGCGTTGAACGACACGGCGGAAGAGGGCATCGTGACCGATGCGCTGACCACCGCCACGATTCCGCGCGTCCCGACGTTCGGAATGCCCAACGTGTTCATCGACCCACGCCGCGCGATGGTGGGCATGCGGATCGACCTCGGACGCCCCTGACCTCGTGAACCAGCCTCGCGCGCATTCACGGCCGCACGGCCATTCCGTGAAGCGCCCATCCGCTCGTTGCAGGCGGCGCGACGTACAAGTACTCCACAGCACCGGTCTGCGTGTTGATCCGCGCGACCTGTCCACCAAACCGCAGTGCCACGTACAGGTGGCTGCCCTTTCGCGCGAAGCTGTCGGGCGCGTCAGGAACTCCCGGCCTCCAGTCGAGCGAGATCGTGCCGACGTCACTGCCGTTGAGATCGAGGACCTTCGCCTCCTCGGACCCTGGGGCAGTGATGTACGCACGCTTCTCGTTCGCTGAGACGATCAACCCGTGGATGCCGGACGCGATTGGCCCGTAGCTGGTATCTTCGGTGAGGGTGTCGGTCGTCATATCGAGCCGATACAAGTGGCCCGTGCCGCCCGCCGAAATGACGTAGATCGTGCGGCCGTCCTTCGAGTTCACAAGGCCGCACGCGATGCCGCCAATCAGCGGAATAGTCTGGATCAGCGTCATCGTGGGCACGTCGACGACGGCGATCC
>DATIEW010000746.1:0-2349 GCA_035455585.1 Vicinamibacterales bacterium
CGCCGAAGGCGACCACGGACCCTGAAGTGTCGATCGGCCGCAACGCGAAGGTGATCGATCCGCCGTCGGGCGCGCTGCCGAAGGTGCCGGACGGCTTCGTCGTGCAGGTGTTCGCCGCCGGCTTCAAGCAGCCGCGCACGATCCGCATCGCGCCGAATGGCGACATCTTCCTTTCGGAGAGCGGCAGCGGACGCGTGCTGCTCTTCCGCGCGAACGGCGCGGGCGGCGTGCCGGCAAAGGCCGAGGTCTTCGCCGAGAACCTCGACCGGCCCTACGGCATCGTCTTCTACCCGCCCGCCGATCCGCAGTACGTCTACGTGGCGGCGGCGAAGCAGGTCGTCCGCTACCCGTATCGCAGCGGGGCCGCCAGGGCGGCGGGTCCGGCCGAGGTGGTCATCGCCGATATTCCGACGAGGCGGCACTGGACGCGCGATCTGGCGATCTCCCGGGATGGCAAGCGCCTGTTCGTCGCCGTCGGTTCGGCGTCCAATCTCGCGGGCGACATGTCGACCGGGATGACGCCCGAGAAGGTCCGGCAGCACGAGAAGACCCATGGCCGCGGCGCGGCCTGGGGCGAAGAGGAGAATCGCGCCGTGGTGCGGGTCTTCGACCCGGACGGAAGGCGGATCCGGAACTACGCCACCGGGCTGCGCAACTGCTCGGGCCTCGCGATGCAGCCCGGCACGGACACCCTCTGGTGCGTCGTCAACGAGCGCGACCACCTCGGCCCCGACCTGGTGCCCGACTTCATGGCACGGGTGCAGGACGGCGAGTTCTACGGCTGGCCCTGGTACTACGTCGGCGACAAGGAAGATCCCGCGTTGAAAGGAAAGCGTCCCGACCTCAAGGGCCACGTGCGCGTGCCCGAGGTGTTGATCCAGGCCCATTCCTCCGCCCTGAGCGTGGCGTTCTACGACCACGACGCCTTCCCGGCCGAATACCGCGGCGACGCGTTCGTCGCGCTGCACGGTTCCCATAGCCGGCCGGAACGAACCGGCTACAAGGTGATCCGCGTGCGCATGAAGGACGGCCAGCCGACCGGCGAGTACGAAGACTTCATGACCGGGTTCCTGGTGGACAACGACACCGTCTGGGGCCGGCCGGCGGGCGTGGCGGTCACCCGGGACGGCGCGCTGCTGGTGAGCGACGACGCCAACGGCACGATCTTCCAGGTGACGCGCAGGTGAACGCGACTCCTGTCGCCGCTGTTGTGAAGTCGTGCGTACCCGCGCTGTTGCGGCTCTCGATCGATGCTCAGCTCCGTGGCCGATCTCCTGTATCGATGTTCGATGCTATGGTGGCGAAGGAGCAGGGGTGAGGAGCATGGTCCTGAAGGCAGAGAGGATTCTGGTACGGAGGCCGACATGGCAGACGCTCTCGTTCCACTGACAATCGGACCTCGGTCGGTGCTGATCGCGCCCATTGCCAGTGTCGGTTCCGACGTCGCCCGGCTCCCGTACACCCTGCGGATCCTCCTCGAAAACGTGGCCCGCGCGGCCGCGCTTGCGCTCGATGACGGTCGCGAAGTCGAAGCCATTACGGCATGGCAACCGTCCGCAGAGCCCACGAGCGAGATCTCGTTCCGGCCGAGCCGCGTCCTGCTGCAGGACTTCACCGGCGTTCCCGCCATCGTCGACCTGGCCGCGATGCGCGACTCGATGCGGGAGCTTGGGGGGAATCCCGCACGTATCAATCCCGTCCTGCCGGCGGAGCTGGTCATCGACCATTCGGTGCAGGTCGATGAGTTCGGGACGTCGTCGGCGATGCGACGGAATTCGGAGCTGGAATTTCAGAGGAACCGTGAGCGGTATGCCTTCCTGCGCTGGGGCCAGCGCGCCTTCGGCAATTTTCGAGTCGTTCCGCCGAACACCGGCATCGTCCATCAGGTGAATCTCGAGTATCTGGCCCGGGTGATCGACGTCCGTGATGTCCACGGCCGCCAGCTTGCGTTCCCCGACACGCTGGTGGGAACGGACTCGCATACGACCATGGTCAACGGTCTCGGCGTCCTGGGCTGGGGCGTCGGCGGCATCGAGGCGGAAGCCGCGATGCTCGGTGAGGCCATCTCGATGCTGGTGCCGCAGGTGGTCGGCGTGAAGCTGCTGGGCAGCTTACCGGCGGGGGCGACGGCCACCGATCTCGTCCTGACGGTGACGCAGCTCCTGCGGTCGATCGGCGTGGTCGGGAAGTTCGTGGAGTACTTCGGCGACGGCCTGGCGGGACTGTCCGTCGCCGACCGGGCCACCATCGCCAACATGGCGCCCGAGTACGGCGCGACGATTGGCTTCTTCCCCACCGACGCCGAGACCCTGCGCTACCTGCGCCGCACCGGCCGCACGCAGGCCGCCG
>DATIEW010000747.1:0-2572 GCA_035455585.1 Vicinamibacterales bacterium
TGGAGACGATGACCGCGACGATGCTCAGCGCAAGTCGTCTGGTGTTGGGGTGCTGCATCGCCGCAGCGATCGGGGCGGCTCCGGTCAAGGCGCAGGAGGCGTCGACGGACCTGCCGCCGGAGGATCGCTGGACGTTCGCGGTCGCGCCCTACCTCTGGGCAATCTCGCTCGACGGCAACGCCGAAGTCGCGGGTGTCGAGGCGGACGTCGACGTGCCGTTTCGCGACGCCGTGAAGGATCTCTCGTTCGGCGCCATGCTGCTGGTCGACGCGCGCCGGGGACGCTTCGGCATCGGCGTCAACGGCGTGTTCGTGCGCACGTCGCCCGACGATGAGGTCGGGCCGATCGAGATCGACGCGACCGCCGATCTCGCGCAGCTCGCCGTCGGCCCGTATTATCGCGCGGTGGAGTGGCAATATGGCGAGTCGGCGTCCGGGCGGCCGCTGCGCTTGATTCTGGAGCCGTATGGCGGCGCCCGGCTGAACCATCTTCGGCTCGAGCTCGAAGTGCGCGGCGGGCCGCAGTTCGACGACAACCAAACCTGGGTTGACCCGATCGTCGGCACACGCTTCGCGGTCGATCTGGCCGAGCACTGGGTCGTCGCCGGTGCAGCGGACGTCGGTGGCGTCGTTGCCGGTTCGGATCTGTCCTGGAACGTCCAGGGCTATCTCGGTTACCGCACGAGCGTATTCGGCCAGCCGACGACCTTCGCGATCGGCTACCGCGCGCTCTATGTCGACTATGACCACAACGAGTTCAAATGGGACGTGACCCAGCAAGGCCCGATCCTGGGCGCGGTGCTGCGGTTCTAGTCGCCCAACCACAAGCAGGAGAGAGCAACCGTGGCGGGTGTGAGGGAACGTACAATGCTGTCCCGCGACCTGGTGATCGGTGTGACGTTGTTGGTCTGCTGGGGCGGCGCGGCGCATGCGCAGCCGGCGGACAGCCTGCCCTCCTGGCACGACGGCGCCGCCAAGGCTGCGATCGTCGAGTTCGTCGAGGCGGTCACGACCGAGGGTGGCGCAGACTATGTACCGGCGGACGAGCGCGTCGCGGTGTTCGACAACGACGGCACGCTGTGGACCGAGCAGCCGATCTACACCCAGCTCGCGTTTGCGCTCGACCGCATCCGGGCGCTTGCGCCCGAGCATCCGGAGTGGCGGGAGCAGCAGCCGTTCAAGGCAGTGCTCGAGGACGACCTCGAGGCGCTGAAGGCGGCGGGCATGGAAGGCGTGGTCGAGCTGGTGATGGCCAGCCATGCCGGCATGACCACCGATGAGTTCGCGGAGATCGTCGAGGACTGGATCGACGCGGCCGCGCATCCGCGCTTCGAGCGACGGTACACCGAGCTTGTGTACCAGCCGATGCTCGAGCTGCTGGACTATCTGCGGGCGAACGAGTTTGAGACCTACATCGCCTCCGGGGGCGGGATCGAGTTCATGCGGCCCTGGACGGGAGAGATCTACGGAATTCCGCCCGAGCAGGTGATCGGATCCAGCATCAAGACCGTATACGACGTGAGGGATGGCGAGCCGGTGCTGGTGCGCCAGCCGGAGATCGACTTCATCGACGACAAGGACGGCAAGCCCGTCGGCATCCACAAGTTCATCGGACGCCGCCCGATCGCGGCGTTCGGCAACTCCGACGGCGACCTGCAGATGCTGCAATGGACCACCGCCGGCGACGGGCGCCGGCTCGGCCTGATCGTGCGCCACGACGACGCCCTGCGCGAGTACGCCTACGACCGCGACAGTCACATCGGCCGCCTCGACCAAGCTCTGGCTGCCGCGGAGGCGGAAGGGTGGGTCGTCGTGTCTATGGAAGATGACTGGATGACGATCTTCCCGGAGGAAGCGAAGTGAGCCGGCCGCCTGCGAGCATGTCAGTTCCGAGGATCGCGAAGCGCGCCGCGTTTCGCTTTTTGATTGTCGCGCTTGTCCTTTCGGCGGTGCCGTTGCCGCTCGCCTCGGCGGCGCTCGCGCAGGAATCCGAGGATCTCGCCAAGGCGGCGCAGAACCCGGTGGCGGCGATGATCAGCCTGCCGTTCCAGAACAATACCCTGTTCGGCGTCGGGCCGGACGACGACGTCGCCAACGTGCTCAACATCCAGCCGGTGATCCCGTTCACGGTCGGCGACTGGAACATCATCAACCGCACGATCGCGCCTCTGATCTATCTGCCGGACGTCACCTCGGGGCTCCCGGAGCTCCCGGAGGGCGTAAGCGGCGGCTCGGAGTTCGGCCTCGGCGACATCAACCACTCGGTTTACTTCTCGCCCGCCGACTCGGGGCCGATCATCTGGGGGATCGGGCCCTCGCTGACCATCCCGACCGCCACGGACAAGAAGATCGGCACCCAGAAATGGAGCGCCGGCCCGGCGGCAGTGGCGCTCGCGCAGCCGGGGCCGTGGGTGATCGGCAGCCTCGTCCGTCAGCTGTGGTCGTTCGCCGGCGACGGCGACCGCCAGGACGTCAGCCAGCTGCTGATCCAGCCGTTCGTCAACTACAACATGGAGGACGGCTGGTATCTCGTTTCCTCGCCGATCATCACCGCGAACTGGGAGGCGGACAGC
>DATIEW010000748.1:0-3990 GCA_035455585.1 Vicinamibacterales bacterium
TCGCTCCCGATCGTCTCGAAACGCCCATCGATCACGAGCTGCGGCGTGTAGATGCTGTCGAGGCGAAACCGCCGCGCGTACGCCTGCTGGCGCTCGGTGAAGCGGGGCGACGAGAACGGATCCTTCCAGCCGAGCCGATCCCAGTAGTCGACGTGCTCGCTCACTCCGATGACTTCGATACCGTCGACCGGTTGATCCTCGAGAAGGCGACGCAGCAGGTCGTCCGCCGGCGGACAACTCGAGCAGCCCTCCGAGGTGAAGAGCTCAGCCAGCACCAGCACGCGCGGCTGCCGCAACTCCGACTGCTGCCCGTCAACCGACGCTGCAGCGAAAGCGGTGACGAACGCCGCCATAGCAACGAGCGTGACAATGCGAATCGCCTTCATGATGATTACCGGCATCGTTGCAGGGTGACCGCCAGATGCCTGCGGGAAGTACGACGCTCGTATGCCGTTCGTGGTTTCCGCAACCGCTGGCGCATCCAGCCCCACCACTACCAGTCCATCGTGTGCGTGTACTTGACGAGAGCGTCCGTGCCTGCGTCCGCGGCAGGGGCGGCATCAGGCGACGCGATCGAGATTCCAGTCTTCATTGTAGACGACCCACAGGTCGGTCCCTTCACGCAGGTTGTAGCGGAAGCAGCGCCCACCCATACGTCCCGGTGCGGCACCAGCGGCACCGCGGAGACCAGCTCGCGCCGCGCGGTGCGTGTCGAGGCGTCCGGAATCTCCTTCGAGCGCCCGGGCACGGCGGGCGCGAGCGCCGGGTCGCGTTGAAGTGCGCACCCTCAGGCCGAGATCCCCGACCGCCATTCCGACGGTGGCTGTCCGTCCCTCGACAAGGCGGCCGCGCGCCAGCCCCACCAGGCTGGTCCGCATAGAACGTCGGCAGAGGACAGGAGGATCGGGACAGGACTCTCGACTGACGAGCTGCTCGAGAGCGAGTCGCGCGCAGTGCTCACTTCGACTATAATCGCCCTAATCAGATGCCCGCGCGCGACCCCGAGGAACTGCTGCCGTTGAGGCCGGTCGTCTTCCAGGTGCTTCTCTCGCTCACCGGCGGCGAGCGGCACGGCTACGCGATCGTCCAGGACATCGCCGAGCGCTCGGCCGCGCGGCTGCAGCTCGAGCCCGGCAACCTGTACCGCACGCTCCGCTTCATGCTGGACGAGGGCCTGATAGAAGAGTCCGATCGGCGCCCACCACCGGGGCAGGACGACGAGCGGAGGCGGTACTACCGGATGACGCGGCTGGGCCACCGCGTAGCGTCGGCCGAGGCGGCCCGGCTCGCCGAGCTCGTCAGCGACGCGCGCGCCCGGAGACTGCTGAAGGAACGGCCCTGATGGACCAGCAGCCGGCGGCGGTGCGGTTCTACCGGCGGCTTCTGCGGCTGTTCCCCGCCGGCTTCAGGGAACGCTTCGAGCCGGACCTGCTGGACCTGTTTCGTGACAAGCATCGCGCCGCGGCCGCGCGCGGGCGGCTGTCGCTCGCCGCGTTCTGGATCCGCGTGGTGCTCGACGCGGCGATCAGCGCGCCGGCCGAGCGGTTTGCCCGGCGGCCGGCACGCGCCGCAGGAGGAGTCCTCCCCATGCAAGGCCTGCTGCAAGACGTTCGATACGCGCTCCGCGTCACTGCCCGTCGTCCGGCAATGTCGCTCGTGATCGTCGCCACGCTCGCGCTGGGCATCGGCGCGAACACGGCCATCTTCAGCGTGGTGAACACGGTTCTGCTGCGGCCCCTTCCCTATCGCGACGCCTCGCGTCTGGTCATGGTGTGGGAGCAGATGCTCGAGCGCGGCGACGACGACATGCCGGTCCGCCCAGCGAACTTCTTCGACTGGAAGGCGCGCGCCCGGTCGTTCGAGGACGTCGCCTGGTCGCGCGACGCGATGTACAACGTCACCGGAGACGGGGAGCCGGAAAGCGTCATCGGCTACCGCTTCTCCGCGAACATGTTCGAGGTGCTGGGCGTGCAGCCGGCGCTCGGCCGCGTGTTCCGCGCCGACGAAGACAGGCCGGGCGCGCCGAAAGTGGCCGTGCTCAGCCACAAGTTGTGGCAGCGCCGCTACGCGGGCGACACCGCGGTGCTCGGGCGCGCCATCACGCTCAACGGCGAGAGCTACACCGTCGTCGGCGTGATGCCCCCGGCATTCAATCATCCGCAGGGGACCGAGCTATGGACTCCAATCGCGCTCACCCCAGCGATCGCCGCCCGCCGCGACGTGACGCTGCTGCGGCTGGTCGGCCGGCTGAAACCGGGGGGGACCAGGGAGCAGGCCGAGGCCGAGCTGGCCGCGCTGTATCAGGACCTGGCGCGACAGCATCCCGAGACCAACACCGGCATGACGCAGCGCGTGACCGAGCTCGGCGATCCCGGCGATGCGAAGCCGCTGCTGGCCATCCTGTTCGCGGGCGTCGGGTTCGTGCTGCTGATCGCTTGCGCCAACGTGGCGAACCTGCTGCTCGCCGACGCCGCGTCGCGCCGCCGCGAGCTGGCGGTCCGTAGCGCCCTCGGCGCCAGCCGCGCCCGCGTCGCGCGCCAGGTGCTGACCGAGAGCGTTCTGCTGGCGCTTGCCGGCGGCACCGTCGGCATGCTGATGACCTGGCTGACGGGCGATCGCCTGGCGGCGCTCTTCCCGGCCAATATCTCCAACCTCAATCTGCCGCTCGTCGAACGGATTGACGTCGGCGCGGGCGTGTTCCTGTTTGCGTTGCTGATCAGTTCGGCGACGGGACTGCTGTTCGGGCTGCTGCCGGCCTGGAACGTGGCCCGGGCAGACCTGCAAGGCGCCCTCAAGGAGGACAATCGCGGCGGCTCGTCGTCGCGCCGCACCCACGGCGCGCTCGTCGTGACTGAAGTGGCGCTGTCGATCGTGCTGCTGGCCGGCGCGCTGCTGATGGTGCAGAGCTTCGTCAGGCTGCAGCAGCAGCGTCTCGGGTTCGACGCCGATCGTGTGCTTTCCGCGCGGCTGCTGCTGCCACAGTACCGCTATGGCGACGGGGAGCGCGTCGCCGCCTTCACGCGGGCGCTCGTGGAGCGGCTGCAGGCGATGCCGGGGGTCGAAAGCGTCGGCGTCACCAACTTCCTCCCGCTCAGCGGGTGGTGGGGGACACGGTCGTTCTTCGTCGAGGGCAGGCCCGATCCCGCGCCGGGCGCCGAACCGACAGCCGACAACCGGCTCGCGACCGAGGACTACTTCCGCAGCATGGGCATCCGGCTCCTCGCCGGCCGCACGTTCACCGCCAGAGACGATGGCTCGGCGCCGCGCGTGGTCATCATCAACGAGACGCTCGCGAAGCGTTACTGGCCCGGCGAGGACCCGATCGGGCGCCGGATCCTGACTGGCGGCGGCGAGGACCGCGTCGCGCACGAGATCATCGGGATCGTCGGCGATGTGAAGAGCTTCGGCCTCGAGGAGCCGACGCACGCGGAGCTGTTCTTTCCGTACTGGCAGATGCCGTGGCCCTTACTGGGTGTCGCCGTGCGCGCGCATGTCGATCCAGCGTCGCTCTCCGCCGGGCTGCGCCAGGCCGTATGGAGCATCGACCGCGATCAGCCAATCACACATTTGCTGCCGATGGAGGATCTGGCGTCCGAATCGCTCGCGTTCCGCCGCGTCGGCATGATGCTGGGCGCCGGCTTCGGCCTGCTCGCCCTGGTGCTCGCGGCCCTCGGCATCTACGGCGTGCTGAGCTGTTCTGTTGCCAGGCGCACCCGCGAGATCGGCGTGCGCGTGGCACTCGGCGCCACGCGCACGGAAGTGGCTGCGCTCGTCGTGCGGCAGGGCCTGCTGATGACCGTCATCGGGCTGGCGATAGGGCTGGCCGGCGCCCTTGCGCTGACACGGTGGCTCGCCAGCGTGCTCTTCGAAGTCCGGCCCGGGGATCCCGCGACGTTCGCAGCCGCTGCGGTGATCCTCCTGATCGTGGCGCTCCTGGCCGCGTGGCTGCCCGCCCGGCGCGCGACGGCCGTCGATCCGATCGTCGCCCTG
>DATIEW010000749.1:0-13297 GCA_035455585.1 Vicinamibacterales bacterium
CGCGCGGGAGAGTCTGAAGCGCGAGGCGCGGTACCTGAAGAAGGGGCACATCTGGTGCTTCAAGATCAACCGCCTGTACGTCCGGGATGCCGGGGTGGGAGGCAACATCGCACGGTTCATCAACCACTCCTGTGCGCCCAACTGCTACACGCAGATCGTCGGTGACACGATATGGATCCGGGCCGCACGAAACATCCGGAAGGGGGAGGAGCTGACCTACGACTACGCCACTGATGGCGAGGGCTCGATCCGGTGCCGCTGCACGCCGGACTGCCGGGTCATGCTCTGATGCGGGTCTTCTACCTGCACGGGTTCGGCTCGTCGGTGAAGTCGTCCAAGGCGGCATTCATCGCTTCGCGTCTCGCCGGGCACGGCGTGAGCCTGGAGACGCCCGACTTCAACGAGCCGGATTTTGCGACGTTGACCGTCACCCGCATGGTGCAGCAGGTCTGCGATCGACTCGATGCGCGGGTAGAGGACCCCGTGGCGCTCGTCGGGTCGAGCCTGGGCGGGTTCGTCGCCGTGCAGACGGCCCTCGCCCGTCCGGACCGGGTGAACCGGCTCGTGCTCCTCGCGCCCGCGCTCGACTTTGCCGGCAACCGGATGAGGGACCTTGCCGTTCACGGTCTCGACGAGTGGCGCCGCACCAACCGCCTCGAGGTGTTCCACCATGGCTACGGCCGCACGATGGCGGTCCGCTACGAGCTGTACACGGACGCCCTTCGCTACGATGCGCTGAACGCCACCCTGGGTCTTCCCATCCAGGTCTTCCAGGGACGCCGCGATACGGCCGTCGATCCGGACACCGTCCGCCGCTGGGCCGCCGCGCGCCCCAACGTCGAGTTCCACGAGCTCGACGACGACCATCAGCTGCTCTCGAGCCTGGAGCACATCTGGGTCGAGATGCGACGCTTTTTGGGGCTTTAGGCAGTTGAAACAAGCGTGTCAACTCCCAACTGCCAATCCCCAACTCCCGAGAGTTCCGCGTTCCGAGGCGGCGCGTGAGTGCCTTGGGAGTTGGGCGTTGGAGCTTGGGGATTGACGCCGCGTCCGGCTCAAAGCGCGGCGACGTTCTCGTCCTGCGCCTCCGGGCGGGGCGCGCCGAGCTTGAACACGTGCGGCGCGGGCCGCTTGATGGCGTTGCGCGTGTCCACGATCAGGTCCGCTTCGGCGACCATCCCGTCGTAGTCGAACGTCTTGTGATCGGTGATGATGACGATGCAGTCGTACTGCGCGAACGAGCCGCGGGACGCGTCGGCCGCCTGGAGGTCGAACCTGCCGGACCAGTCCCTGGCAGGGACCAGCGTCACGTGTGGATCCATGAACGCGATGGCTGCGCCCCTGGCGTGGAGCAGGCTCATCACGTCGAGTGCCGGCGACTCGCGCAGGTCGTCGATGTCGCGCTTGTACGCCACGCCGGCGACCAGGATCGTCGAGCCGTTGATCGCCTTGCGCCGGGTGTTGAGCGCCTCGGCCACCTTCTCGACGACGTAGTGCGGCATGCCGCCGTTGATGTGTCCCGCAAGCTCGATGAACCTCGGGTCGAAGCCGCTCTGCTTCGCCTTCCACGAGAGGTAGAACGGATCGATCGGGATGCAGTGGCCGCCGAGGCCGGGACCGGGGTAGAACGCCATGAACCCGAACGGCTTGGTCTTCGCCGCCTCGACGACTTCCCAGACGTCGATGTTCATGCGATCGCACATCAGCGCCAGCTCGTTCACCAGGCCGATGTTGACGGCGCGGAACGTGTTCTCGAGGAGCTTCACCATCTCGGCGACCCGCGTCGAGCTGACCGGCACGATGGTCTCGACCGCCGTGCGGTAGAGCGCCGTGGCGAGCGTGGCGCACTGCGGCGTCAGCCCGCCGACGACCTTCGGGACGTTGTGCGTCTGAAACGTAGGGTTGCCGGGATCGACGCGCTCGGGCGAAAAGGCCAGGAAGAAGTCGGTGCCGGCCTTCAGACCGGCCGCTTCGAGCAAGGGTTGAACGACTTCCTCGGTCGTGCCGGGGTAGGTCGTCGACTCGAGGATGATCAGAATGCCCGGGTGCATGTGCTTTGCGATGGATTCGACCGCGGACACGATGTAGGACATGTCCGGGTCCTTCGTCTTGCGGAGCGGGGTCGGCACGCAGATGTTGACGGTGTCCAGTTCCTCGACCACCGCGAATCCGGTCGTGGCGTCGAGTGTTCCCGCCTGCCGCAGCGCGCGGAGGTCTGCCGTCGACACGTCCGGGATGTAGGATTCGCCGCCGGCGATCGACTGGACCTTCCGCTCGTCGAGGTCGATGCCCGTCGTGCGGAAACCTGCCCTGGCGAGCTCGACGGCTAGCGGCAGGCCGACGTAGCCGAGCCCGACCACGCCCGTGCGTGCCCGTCGGGTCTGGATCTTCTCGTGAAGCGACCTAGCGAGTGCGGACATCGAGTGTCTCCCCGGAGTGGTCAGCAGTTCCGTCAGCCGCTCGTCCTTGCATGCTCCTGCATGCTCCCGAGCCGGGGCCTGTCAGCACAGGGGCAGGCTGATTACCGCGCCGGCCCTGCGATCGTCGACCGGCGACCAGATCGTACCATGGTGGGCCGTCAGGATGTGGCGCGCCAGCACGAGGCTGAGACCGCAGCCGCCGCGCCATTCGTCGAACGTCGTGAGCGCCGTCGGGTCAGCGGTGACGAGCGCGTCGATGCGACGCGGGTCGCCGATGGCGATCCAGGCGGCGGCCGATCCACCCTGCACTCTCACGCGTTCCCGGACGATCAGACGATCGCAGCCGATCAGCTCCCGGCGCATGGCGGCGATGACCGCGGTCAGCGCAGCCTTGAGCCGCGCGGGATCGCCGTGCACGCGCGCCTCCCCCTCGCCGGTGGACAGCTCGACCGGGACGTCGCGATCGGGGAGCGCCGGCAGCCCGCTCAGCGCCTCGGCGAGCAGCGGCCGCAGCTCGATGACCCGTCCGCTGACCGCCGCGGTGTCCGCTTCGAGGCGCGACAGCTCGCTCAGCTCGGCCAGCAGGGCCGACAGGCGGGCGCACGATTTCTCCGCCTCGTCGAGCAGACGGCGCTGCTGTGGGGAAACCGGTCCGGCGCGCTCCGTGAGCAGCATCCGGACGTAGCCCGCCACCACGGTCAGCGGGGTTCGAAACTCGTGAGCCGTCAGCGAGAGCAGCTTTGGCCAACGTGGGTCGGCCGGCCCGTCGTTCATCCCGGCAGATTCTATTACGCCCAGCCGCACGGCCGGGAAGCAGGGACCCCCCGCCGGGGTTATTGCTGACAGGGCGGGAGCCGCTCTCCCGCCATGCTACAGTGGCTGGAGGACACCAGGAGCCCCCCACTGGCATCACAAGAGGGGAAGACCATGCTCATCCGACGCGCGCCTGACGTCCGTTCCTCCGAGATCACCGACGAGAAGCTGTACGTCCAGCGTCGGGAGTTCATTCGGCTGGCGGGCGGCGCGGCGTTTGGCGCAGCCGCCGCAGGGCTGCTGGCCGCCTGTGGAACCGAACCGGTGTCGGCGGGACCTGCCGCGCCGGGCGGACAGACACCGCTCACGGGCATCAAGCCGAAGGTCGTCACCACGGACGAGAAACTCAACACGTTCGAGGAGATCACCAGCTACAACAACTTCTACGAGTTCGGTCTCGGCAAGGACGATCCCCAGCGCTACGCGGGTCAGATGAAGACGAGCCCGTGGAAGTTGAAGATCGACGGTCACTGCGCCAAGCCGGCGGAGTACCTGCTGGAGGACCTGATCCGGCCGTTCCAGCTCGAGGAGCGCACCTACCGCCTGCGGTGCGTCGAGGCCTGGTCGATGGTCGTTCCGTGGGTCGGCATTCCGCTCAGCAGCATCCTCGCGCGCGCCGAGCCGACGTCGAAGGCGACCTTCGTCGAGTTCGCCACGCTCTACCGTCCCTCCGAGATGCCGGGGCAGAACCGGCCGGTCCTCGACTGGCCGTACCGGGAAGGTCTCCGCATGGACGAGGCCATGCACCCGCTGACGATCGCGGCCGTGGGGCTGTACGGCAAGACCCTGATGAACCAGAACGGTGCCCCTGTGCGGCTGGTCGTGCCGTGGAAGTACGGCTTCAAGAGCATCAAGTCGATCGTCAGGATCCGGTTCGTCGACCGTCAGCCGCAGACGGCGTGGAGCGTCGCCAATCCGGGCGAGTACGGGTTCTACTCGAACGTGAACCCCGAGGTCGATCATCCCCGGTGGACGCAGTCCCGCGAGCGGCGCATCGGCGAGTTCGGCCGGCGCCCCACGCTGATGTTCAACGGCTACGGCGACCAGGTCGCTTCGCTCTACGCCGGCATGGACCTGCGGAAGTACTACTGAGAGCCGGTGATGAATGGCCCCACTGCCGGAACTTGCAGCGGCGAGCGAACGCAGCGACGCGAGCCACGCGAGCGGAGCGCGGCGCCAAGGGGCCCCCGCGAGGGAGCGTGTAAGGGGGTTCCGGCCGCCTTCGCGCCGTAGGCGCTTCGGCGAGCCTCGCCGGAGCTTGAGCGGAGGCGGGGGGACGAAGTCTCCCGGAACTGAATGCTGAATGCGGAGTGGCGCGGCCTGAAGCCGCTCGTCTTCGTGCTTGCCGCGATGCCGTTTGCCTGGCTGGTCTTCCGCGCGTCGACTGGGCGGCTGAGCGTCAACCCGATCGAGGACGTGACGCTCGCGACCGGCATCTGGACACTGCGGTTCCTGCTGATCACCCTGGCGATTACTCCAATCCGCCGGCTCACCGGGTGGCATCGCATCATCCAATACAGGCGGATGCTCGGCCTGTTCGCGTTCTTCTACGCCTCGGTGCATCTGCTGATCTACGTCGTGCTCGATCAGGGTCTGGCCCTTCAGTACGTCTTTGCGGACATCGCCAAACGCCCGTACATCACCGCCGGCATGACGGCGTTCGTGCTCCTGATTCCGCTGGCGATCACCTCCACGAGAGGCTGGATCCGCCGGCTCGGGCGCCGCTGGCAGATGCTCCACCGCCTCGTGTACGTGAGCGCCGCCTGCGCCTGCCTGCACTTCATCTGGAAAGTGAAGGTCGTGATCGGCGAGCCGGTGTACTACGCCGCCATCCTCGGAGTGCTCCTGGGATTCCGTGTCGCCTGGCGATTCCTTCCCGCGCGCCGGCCCCGCCGCCTCGCCGCCTGACGCCGGGCGCCCTCCTTCTTCCTTCTTCCTTGTCCCTTATCCCTTGTCCCTTGCCAATTCACCCCCCATTCCGGCCAATTCGCCTGATTTTCGTCCCGGGCAGGATGACGGAACCGTTATTCTCGGCTCATGTACAAGCCGATCAAGTACGTCGAGAAGGGGTTGACCTACGTCGCCAGGGGCGCCTGGGTGGCGTTCGATGCGTTGAACAGCGTCAAGCCGGGCAAGGCCTTCACGCCCAGGTGGTCGGAACTGCCGTTGCAGAAGTCGTGGCAGAAGGTGAAGCCGCCGCTCGGCTGGCCGCGGGAGACCGATTCGCTCTGCCCGGTCTGCGTCCGCGAGGCCCGGCAGGAGATCCTCGACGGCAAGCGCGACTACCGGGTGCTGCTCAGCGAGAGGATCGGCGAGATCAAGGCGCAGATCGTCGAGCGCGACGGCCGGATCCTGATGGTGAAGGACTGTCCCGCGCACGGGCACTTCGAGGACGTCATGGCGATCGACACGGCGTTCTTCAAGCACCTCGAAGAGGCGTTCCCGGGCAGCGACATCCGGTCGCACAACGACGAGAAGCTGCACAACCACGGGAGCAGCACGATCAAGTACGGCCGGGGCGCGGTGCTGACGATCGACCTGACGAACCGCTGCAACATGATGTGCGACCCGTGCTTCATGGACGCCAACCAGGTCGGCTTCGTGCACGAGCTGTCGTGGGACGACATCAGGACGCTGCTCGACAACGCGATCTCGATCAAGCCGCGCCGGCAGATGTCGGTCCAGTTCTCCGGCGGCGAGCCGACGATGTCGCCGTACTTCCTCGACGCGGTGCGCTATTCCAAGCAGGTGGGCTACAACTCGGTGCAGGCGGCCACCAACGGCATCGAGTTCGCCAAGAGCCCGGAGTTCGCCCGGGCGGCGGCCCAGGCCGGCCTCCGCTACGCGTACCTGCAGTTCGACGGCATCGGCAACGCGGCCAACTCGCACCGGCTGGTCGGCAACCTGTTCGACGTCAAGCTTCGGGCGATCGAGAACCTCTGGTCCGCTGGTGTCGACATCGTCCCGGTCGTGACGATCGTCAACGGGGTCAACAACGAGCAGGTCGGCCGGATCATCCAGTTCGCGCTGGACAACCCGCGCAAGATCAACTTCCTGTCGTTCCAGCCGGTGTCGTTCACGGGGCGCGATGAGGAGGTGACGCCGGAGCGGCGGGCGGCGCAGCGCTACACGCTCTCGCACCTCGCGCACGACGTGAAGAACCAGATGGGCATCGGCGAGCCGGTGCGCGACTGGTTCCCGATCTCGTTCATGGGGACCTTCACCGACTGGGCCGATCTCGTGCACGGGCCGAGCGCGGAATGGGGCAATCTGACCTGCGGGTGCCACCCCAACTGCGGCGTCGGTATGGCGGTCATGATCGACAAGGAAACGAAGGAAGCCGTGCCGGTCACGGCGTTCCTGAACGCCGGGACGCTGGCGAACGACCTCCGAAGGGTCAACGACGCGGCGCGCGGCCGGTTCCTGTCGGTCGCCGGCATGGCGCTGGCGCTGATGAAGAACTACGATCCGTTCAAGGCGCCGACGCATTTCAAGCTCGCCGATCTGCTGAAGAAGTTCGACAAGACGTTCGGCGCCACGGGACGCGACTACGGCAAGGTCACCATCGATCGGACGGACGCGGACATCGAGAAGCGCCGGGCCGACCGCTGGAACTTCCTCTTCATCGCCGGGATGTGGTTCCAGGACCTGTTCAACTACGACTTCCGCCGCACGGAGCGCTGCATCATCCCGTACGCCACGCAGGAAGGGGAGATCTCCTTCTGCGCCTACAACACCGGGATCGGCTGGCGGAACATCATCGAGAAGATGCACATGACGGCAACGCTGACCAAGTGGTACGAGGAGCACGGCCGCCACGAGATCTTCGCCGGAGGGAAGCACGTGCCGCTCGCCTCCGCGGCCCACAACCTCGTGCTCGACCCGGTTGCGGTCGCGGCGGGAAAGCAGACGGACCTCGACGAGAAGGGCATCGCCAAGACGGCCCGCGAGGAGAAGCTCCGTGCGCGCGACGAGGCCAGGAAGAAGCGGGACGAGAACGAGCGCCTGGCCGCGCTCTACCGGCAGCACGTGCTGAAGGAGGCGCCCGCCGCTCCGGTCATTCAGATCCAGGGTCTCGGCGGGGCCAGGAAGAAGCCCGAGGTGCAGGAGGTCCTGCACACAAAACCTGAGTGCTGAATGCTGAAAGCGTGTGAATGAATCGCCGACCGTTGGGAACTTGCGGCGCGAGCGAGTGCAGCGACGCGAGCCACGCGAGCGGAGCGTGGCGCAGGGGCCCCGCGAGCGAGCGTGTAAGGGGGGGCCGGGGGACGAAGTCCCCCGGTAAGAGGATGCAATGTCAGCGTTGGCGCTCCAGACGGAACGCGAGATACATCAGCGTTCCCCCGCGTTCGATCTGCAGGACGGTAGCCGAACCCGGTTCCAGCGCTGACAGCGCGTTGTTCAGGTCGGCCACACTTTCGACGAGCTTTCCGTTGAGCGTGTAGATCGCGTCGCCCGGCTGCAGCCGTCCCTGCTGCGAGAACGGGGCGGCGGACGACACCGACGCCACGACAGCCGCCTTTTGACGCCGGAGCGGCGGCAGCAGCGTGGCCACTCGCGGCGAGAGATCCAGGGCGAGGATTCCCAGCGCGCGCACGCCGCTCTGCAGGCTCACCAGGTCCTTCAACCGTCCGGTATCATCGTCCCGTTCGGCGACGGCCACGCGCGCGGTGAACCGGCGCCCGCCGCGCACGACGTCGAGCACCACCGTGTCACCGATGCCCTTCGTGTAGAGGTTGATCCGGAACTGCCGGCCGTTCTCCATGCGCTTGCCGTCGAGCGACAGGACGAGGTCGCCGGGCTCGAGTCCGGCGCGCGCGGCCGGACCGCCAGCCTCCACGTCGGCCAGCACGACGGCAGCCTCGAGGTCGACGCGGAGCGCCTCGGCCAGCAGCGGCGTGAGCGTCTGCGAGTACACCCCGATCGCGCCACGATGCACGCGGCCGGTCTTGCGAATCTGGTCGAAGACGTTGCGGACGATGTTGCTTGGCGAGGCGAAGCCGATGCCCTCGTTGCCGCCTCCCTGGCTGTAGATGAGCGTGCTGATGCCGACCAGGCGCCCCTCGGTGTCCACGAGCGCCCCGCCGCTGTTGCCCGGATTGATGGGTGCGTCGGTCTGGATGTAGATCATCGGATCTTCAGGGGCGAGCTGGCGGGCCACGGCGCTCACGACGCCCATCGTGACCGACGACCGAAGTCCCAGCGGGCTGCCGAAGGCGAGCACGATCTGGCCCGCGCGCAGCGAGTCCGAGTCTCCGAACGGGAGCACCGGCAGCCCGCGCGCCTCCACCTTGACCACTGCCAGGTCGGTCTCCAAGTCGATCGCGACGACCTGAGCGCCGACGATCCGGCCGCGGCGCTTGAGGATCGACCTGCCCGGCGGTCCCGCAGCCTCCGACACTGGAAGCTCGACTTCGAGACGGGTCGCGTACTCGATGAGGTGCGCGTTGGTCACGATGTAGCCGTCGGGATCGAGGATCACACCGGAACCGCTCGTGCGCTCGACCACGGGCTCGCCCGTCGCGCCGGGCTCGTCCTCATCCGGCGGCGCGTAGCTCGTCACGAAGATCTGGACCACGCTCGGGCTGACGCGCGCCGCCAGATCCTCGAGCGCGTTCGAGAACTCGGCCAGGGCCTTGCCGGCCGGCTGCGCTGACACAGGAACGGCAGAAAGCAGGCTGAAGCCCAACCCGAACGCAGCAGGAACGAGTGTGCGGAAGATGCGCATGGGAGTCATCCCGATTCCCTTACCCTCCCCTCGTGTGCATCTCCAGGTGGGCGTCCTTCTTCAGCGCTGCCAGGGGAATGAGCGGCTCGCGGCGGTCGGTGGTCAGCCGTTCCTCGGCGCCGCGGTCGGCGCGCGAGGCCCAGACCGTTCCGACCAGCTCGCGCAGCTCGCGCCGTGTCGCGCCGGCGCGAAGCGGGCGGCGCAGATCGGTGCCTGCGCGGGCGTACAGGCACATCAGCCACATGCCGTCCGCCGTCAGCCGGCTCCGATCGCAGAGGTCGCA
The DNA here is from genome assembly GCA_035455585.1 of Vicinamibacterales bacterium. Taxonomy (GTDB): domain Bacteria; phylum Acidobacteriota; class Vicinamibacteria; order Vicinamibacterales; family 2-12-FULL-66-21; genus DATIEW01. The sequence continues at coordinate 9,245 of DATIEW010000749.1, forward strand.
GAACGGCTCCGTTGTCGAGGAGATGATGCCGAAGACCGTGCCGTCGGGCAGGAGGAAGCGATCCGCCGGGGCAGACGACACCTCGACGATGGGCTCGATCTCTCCGTAGTGGCGCTCGAGCCGCTCGAGCATCTCGCGGCGCGATACCACCGCGTCCGGCGACCATTGCGTGGCCCCGCCGACGTCCATGTACTCGATGAAGCGGACCTCCGCTCCGGTGTTCCGTCCGTACTCGAGCAGGTCGACGAGCTCGTCGTCATTGACGCCGCGCACGACCACCGTATCGATCTTGACCGAGTCGAAGCCGGCGGCGCGCGCGGCGTCGATCCCGTCGAGTACGGCGGCGTGTTCGTCGAATCGGGTCAGCCTGCGGAACCTCTCCGGCTGCAGCGTGTCGAGGCTCACGGTGATGCGGTGAAGTCCGGCCTGACGGAGCGATTCGGCCTGTGCGGCGAGCAGTACGCCGTTGGTCGTCAACGCGAGATCGCGCAGGGCGGTCCGCGCGGCGAGCAGTCGCACGAGTCCGGGGAGATCGCGGCGGAGCAGCGGTTCTCCTCCGGTGATGCGCACGCGGTCGACGCCCAGATCGGTGAAGGCGTCGGTGATGGCGGCGATCTCTTCGAACGTCAGCAGCGTCTCGCGCGGGAGCCATACGTAGTCCGCCTCCGGCATGCAGTAGCCACACCGCAGGTTGCAGCGGTCCGTAACGGACACACGGAGATTTCGGAGGGGGCGGCCGAAACGGTCCAGGACGCTCATCGAGCTAACGTGGGGCTCCGCCCCACACCCCGGCTCGGTCGCTCGGGGGGGGCCCCACGCCCCCCACCGCTCCGTCCCACCCCACGATGCACAGAACGCATCGTGGGGGCCCCGGCTCGCGGGCGCGCCGTGCGCGCCCCCGCTATGCGGCTCGCCCCAAACGAGTACAGGCGGATTCTCGATGCGAGCCGCATAGCGGTCCAATTATGACAGCCGCCTCCCTTGGGTGTCACCGGCCTCCCCTTGCCGCCTGCGAGCTGGTCGTCTTTCTGGCCTTGTCGTGGTAGTCGACGGGCCGATCGTCGGTGCGGAGCGCGTCCGGGTCGAGCCAGAAATGGTCGCCGAACGGCCGCTGCTCCGGCCAGATCTCGTCGAGCGTCGCGGCGTCGTAGAGCACGCCGGCCTTCATCACGTACTGGATGTCCGTCGTGTTGCGGATGTTCTGCAGGGGATTGGAGTTGAGCACCAGGAGGTCGCCGAGCTTCCCGGCGGCAAGCGATCCGAGGTGCTTCGACGCGCCGAGGAAATGCGCCCCGTGGACGGTGCCGAGCTCCAGCGCTCCCATGGGCCCGAGGGCCGACGCCGCCATCCAGATCTCCCAATGCGAGCCGATCCCGTGCTGCTGCCCGTGGGAGCCGATCGCTCCATATCCGCCCGCCGCGATGATGTCGGCGAGCCCTTGGGCAATGAGCGGGTAGCTGTAATCGGTCGCGGGCCGGAGCATCCGCCTGCGCGCGTGCGGGATGAGCTGGCGCCACGGCAGCCAGCGGCGCATCTTCTCGTCGCGCCAGGTGTCGCTCTCCTGCCAGAAGTACTCCTCGTTCCACGCGCCGGCGCCGCCGACGATGAACGTGGGCGAGTAGACCGCGTGGGCCTTGCCGAAGAACATCGCCGCGTCGCCGTAGAGCGGCTGATACGACATCGGGTGCTCCCACGCCGTCTGGCCGTCGACGATCATGCTGATGTTGTACTCGAGCGAGTCCCCTTCGGCGGTCACCATCAGGCCGCGCTTCCGCGCAATGTCCGAAATCCACTGCCGCTGGTCGCGCCTCGGCTGCAGGTACTGCTTGATCGAGACGGCGCCCCACGACTGCAGGCGGGCGATGTTCTGCTCGGCGACCTCGTAGCTCGAGATGTCGTTCTGCCGTGGGCCGTCGCCTCGATAGAGAGGATCGCCGGTGCTGAACGTCCGCGGTCCGATCATCACGCCGGCCTCGATCAGCTCAGACGCCGGGAAGATGTTCTGCGACCACATCGAGTTGTCGAGATTCGTCGTCACGCCGTAGGCGAGGTAGATCGCGGTTTCGGCGCTGCGCGACGGAATGATCCCGGCGTGCTCCCGGTAGTGGTGTGCGTGCATGTCGACGATGCCGGGGATGATCGTCTTGCCCCTGGCGTCAATCACGCGGTCCACGCCGGTCGTGCTGCAGGTGCCGACACAGGTGATGCGGCCGTCCTTCACGACGACCGTGCCCCTGTCGACGACCTGCCGGCCCTCGAGCGTCACGAGCCGGGCGTTCGCCAGCGCAATCGACCCGCGGGCCACACGTCGCGGCACGCTGAGCCGGATCGTCGTCTCGTCGGTCTTCTTCGTCTCGACGTGGTAGATGAAGTGCTTCGGCCCGCTGCCGAACTCGATCGTGTCGGGGTCGCGCCACTGCGGGAAGAGCCCGCCCTCCTTGCTGATCTGCGTGATTGGCAGCCGCCCGCGGCGCTTGTCGATCCGCACGGGCGTGGATCCGGTTCCTTCGAGCGGGAGCGCGGTCAGATACAGGTTGTCTCCCTCCTCGAACGCCACCCACCGGCCGTCGGGCGATGGCACCATCTCGTCCGAATACTCGAACGTGAGGTGCACGCGCTTGTCTGAGCCGTCAGGATTGACCGACACCAGCTCGGTTCCGGGCCGCGCGCCCTGGCCTGCCGGCCCCTCGGCGGGCGGTTCCTGCTGCTGCGGGAAGAAGATGCGGCCGCGCGGACCGAACGATGCGCGGACGATCTGGCGGCGGCCGGCCGTGCCCGTCACGCGCGTGATGGCCTCGGCCGCGCCGCCGGCGGCCGGGATCTTCACCAGCTCGAACCACGGGTTCTGCGCCAGCGTACGGCCGCGGAACGTCTCTCCGGCTCCACGCGACGCAACCAGGTAGGTTCCGTCCGGGCTCCAGACCGGATGGACGTACTCGTGCGCGACGGTTGTCAGGCGCTCGGGCGTTGCGCCGCTCACCGGGGCCTTCCACACGTGGCCGTGCTCCTGTTCGTGCCAGCTCGTGAAGACAATCGCGCTGCCGTCCGGCGCCCATGCGGGCGAGAACTCGAGCCGTTCACCGATGCTGCCCTCGATGCGGCCGAAGGATTCCGGCGTGAGCCTCTTCGGCGTGCCGTCCGGCAGATCCATCACCCAGATCCTGCCGACCGCCTGGAAGGCGAGCTTCCGGCCGTCGGGCGAAGCGGTGTGCCAGCGCGCGAACCTGACGTCGAAGGCTCCTTCGCCGATTTCGATCGGCCTGTACGCCATCTCCGACAGCGTTCGCTTGACCGTCGCCGTGAACGGAATCGTCGTCACCTCGCCGGTGTCCACAACCACGCGCCGGAGCTTGCCGCCCTGCGACAGGACGATGGACCCGCTGTCGCGCGCCCATGCGTAGCCCGGCAGCGCCCGCCAGACTTTCATGCCCTCGCCCATGTCGACCTCGATCGGGTCCATCAGGACGCGCTCGCGGTTGGTCGCCAGGTCCCGCAACCACAGGGCCGTCCGGGGGCCGAACTTGTGCCCCTTGTAGGAAATGGTGCCGTCCGGGATGCGGCGTGCGAAAGCGAGATACCGCCCGTCCGGCGAGACCTGCGGAGCGATCCCTCCGCCGCTCGACCCGCGGTTCTGCTGCGCGTTGGTGCCGGCCGTGATTGCGACAATCTCCCCGTTCTGGCGATCGAACCGGCGGATCTGGTAGGCGCCGGCGATCATGTCCCGGCGTCCCGAGCCAGCCTGGCCGCCGTCGGTCGCGTGGAAGTAGAGGTGCCGTCCGTCGGGCGACCACGCCGGCCACGCCGCGCCGCCCTGGCCGCGGCTCACGAGTTCCACGCCCTCTCCACCGTCACGGTGATACATCCAGAGGCCGGATCCTCCGCCGGGCGGGCCGCCTCCGGTTGCCACGCTCTGCCGGCGCACCGCGATGTACTGGCCGTCGGGAGACCATGCCGGCTCGAAGACGCGCACGTCGCGGCCCGTCATCACTGCCCGCGGATTCCTGCCGTCGGCGTCCATCACCCACAGGTTGTTCTGCCCGCGGCGATCGGAGA
>DATIEW010000750.1:0-2165 GCA_035455585.1 Vicinamibacterales bacterium
TTGTCCTATCTCCTGATCTCCTGATCTCCTGTACTTTTCTCCTGATCTCCTGATCTCCTGTTGCGGAGCCCCGACGGACGGACGTGCTAGGATACCGGCCACGAGCACCCGGTTGCTCGAGAGTCGAAACCCAGAACGGGAGACCAGAAATGTCCACACACGCACACGTCCGTACCGCGATTCGCGTGCTGCTGTGGCTCGTGCCCGCCGCGGTCCTCGTCGCTGGACTCGGTGCCGAGCCGAACGGCGAGCCGACGAGGCTGCTGCGCTCGCCGGCGGTGAGTGCAACCCACATCGCGTTCGTCTACGCGAACAACATCTGGTCGGTCGAACGATCGGGCGGGCTTGCGCGCCGGCTGACCAGCTTCCAGGGCCAGACCACGAACCCGCGCTTCTCGCCGGATGGCAGGTGGATCGCGTTCAGCGGCGACTACGCGGGCAACACCGACGTCTACGTGATGCCGGCCGAGGGCGGCGAGCCCAGGCGGCTCACGTGGCACCCGGGCAGCGACGTCGTCCAGGACTGGATGCCGGACGGGACGGCGATCGTGTTCGCGTCCGGGCGCGCGACCTGGGCGCCGAGCGCCGCGCCGCGCTTCTGGACGGTGCCGGCCGAGGGCGGCGTCGAGGAGCCGCTGCCGCTGCCGCGCGCCTACCAGGGGAAGATCTCGCCGGACGGGACGCGCGTCGCCTACAGGATGAACACCTCGTGGGACGAAGAGCGCCGCAACTACCGCGGCGGCCAGAACCGCCCCATCTGGATCGTCGATCTGAAGACGTTCGATCTCGTCTCGCCGCCGTGGACGGACTCGAAGGACATGGACCCGGCATGGGTGGGCGACACGGTGTACTTCCTGTCGGACCGCGATGGCGTGTCGAACGTCTGGTCGTACGACCCGAAGTCGAAGCGCCTCGCGCAGGTCACCAAATTCACCGACTTCGACGTCAAGGCGCTCGACGCTGCCGCCGGAACAGTCGTCTTCGAGCAGGCCGGGCTCGTTCACGAGCTGGACCCGAAGACGAACCGGGCGCGGGTGGTGAACATCTTCGCCAGGGGAGACTTTCCGTGGATGATGCCGCGCTGGGAGGACGTGACGAACCGGGTGAGCAACATGGCGCTCTCGGCGACCGGCCGCCGCGTCGTGGTCGAGGCGCGGGGCGAGATCTTCACGATCCCGGCCGAGAAGGGGGATATCAGGAACCTGACCAGTTCCGCCGGGTCGGCGGAGCGCGATCCCGCATGGTCGCCCGACGGCAAGTGGGTGTCGTACTTCAGCGACAAGTCGGGTGAGTACAAGCTGGTCGTCAGATCGCAGGACGGGATCGAACCGCCGCGCGAGATCGCTCTGCCGGACCCGCGGCACTACTACACCTCGTCCTGGTCGCCCGATTCGAAGAAGCTCGTCTACACGGACACCGACCTGAAGGTGTGGGTCCTCGACGTCGAGAGCGGCCAGGCGAAGGTCGTCGGCCGCGATCCGTGGATGGTCCCGCAGCGGACGCTGTTCCCCACGTGGAGCCCCGATTCGAAGTGGGTCGCGTATGCCAGCCGGCTGAACTCGCTGTATCGCGCGATCTTCGTGAGCAACGTGGAGACCGGCGAGACGAAGCAGGTCACCGACGGGCTGGCCGACGCGATGTTCCCCGTGTGGGACGCAGGCGGCAAATACCTCTGGTTCTTCGCGTCGACGGACTTCGGCCTGCGGTCGCAGTGGCTGGACATGACGTCGTACGATCGCGAGGAGACGTTCGGGCTGTACCTCGCCGTGCTGAAGGATGGCGAGCCAAGCCCGCTGCTGCCCGAGAGCGACGAGGACGCCGGGGTTGGCAGCGCGCCGCCGGCCTCGCCCGGCGGCGGGGGTGGACGCGGAGGCCGCGGTGGAGCGCCCGCTGGCGCGGAGGCTGGCGCACAGGCAGATCAGCCGGCGCCGTCGCCGCGCGGACCGCGCACCCCGCCGGTCGTTCAGATCGATTTCGACGGTCTCGCGCAGCGGATCATCGCGGTGCCGGGCATCCCGCAGCGGCCCTACTCGCAGCTCAAGGCGGGCGTTGCGGGGACGGTCTTCTATCTCGAGCCGGCAGCCGGCGGCGGCGGACGTGGAGGCGGAGGCGGCGGCGCGACGCGGCACCGCAACCGGCTGAGCGATCGCCGCGCCGCGCCGTTC
>DATIEW010000751.1:0-2802 GCA_035455585.1 Vicinamibacterales bacterium
GCGGTTCGCCGCGAGCTCACCGCCGTCGACCGCCGCGTCGCGGTCTTCCGCACGATTCCGCTCTCGTCGCACATCGGCCAAGCGCTGGTGGGAGACAGGCTCACGGCGGCCCTCGTCGCGGTCTGCGGCGCGATGGCGCTGCTGCTCGCGTCGGTCGGCCTCTACGGAGTGATCGCCTATGCCGTGGCGACCCGTATGCGCGAGATCGGCGTCCGCGTCGCGCTCGGCGCGCGGCCAGGCCACATCGTCCGGCTCGTCCTCGGGGAGGGACTGCTCGTCACATCCGCCGGCGTCGCGTTCGGGCTCGCGCTGGCGGCGGCCGCGGCGCGAACGCTCGAGTCGCTGCTCTTCGGCGTCACCGCGTCGGACCCGACGACCTACGCCGTGGTCCCTGCCCTCCTCGCGCTCGTGGCGCTTCTCGCGGCGCTGGCACCGGCACGGCGCGCGCTCCGCGTACAGCCGACGACGGTGCTGCGGCAGGAGTAGAGGAAAGGAAGAAGGAAGAAGGGATAGGGGCAGGACACACGGATCAGGATGTCAGATTACAGCCGGCGGAGGATGAAGCACTTCAGGTAGTACGTCTCGGGGACGGTGAGCAGCACGGGGTGGTCGCGCGCCTGCATGCGCTTCTCGACGACGATCACCTCGGCGCGGGCATCGACCGCGGCGGAGGCGAGGACGTCGGCGAACACGGCTTCGCTGACGTTGTAGGAGCAGCTGCAGGTCACCAGCACCCCCTCGCCGGCCAATAGCTTCAGCGCCCGCAGGTTGATCTCGTTGTAGCCGGACAGCGCTTTCGTCACGGCCGCCTTGTTCTTCGCGAACGCCGGCGGATCCAGCACGATCGTATCGAATCGCTCCCCCCGCCGCTCCAGCTCACGCAGCTCGTCGAACACGTTCGCGGCGCGCGTCGCCACGTTCGTCAGGCCGTTGCGCGCGGCGTTGTCCCTGACGCGCCCGACGGCATCCTCCGAAATGTCCACCGCCACGACCTCGCTGCATTTCCGCGCGAGCGACAGCGCGAAGCCGCCGTGGTAGCTGAAGGCGTCGAGGGCCCGGCCGTGGGCGTACTGCGCGGCGGCGGCGCGGTTCTCGCGCTGATCGAGGAAGAGGCCCGTCTTCTGCCCCCGGAACGGATCCACGACGTAGGTTGCGGCTCCGTCGCGGATTTCGATCGCGTCCGGAACCGTCCCGTGGAGGAGCTCGACGCGCTGCTCGAGGCCCTCGAGCAACCGGACGCGCGGGTCGTTGCGCGCCAGCACGCCTGACGCACCCGTCAGCTCGACCAGCAGCCGCGTGAAGTCCGGAAGGAGCCGGTCGGTCCCCTGGGCGAGCGCCTGGACGACGAGGCAGTCGGCATACCGGTCCACGATCAGTCCCGGCAGCCCGTCGGCTTCGCCGTGAACGAGGCGGAAGGCGGTCGCGTCGATCTGGAGGGACCGCCTGTAGCCGATTGCCGATTCGAGCCGTGCGCGCCAGAAGGCGGTATCCGGCACGCCGGCGGCTCGCGTGACCATCCGCAGCGCGATCTCCGATCGATCGCTGAAGAAGGCGAATCCTACGTGACGGCCGCGCGGCCCTTCGACGTGAACCGTCTCGCCTCCAGCCGCCGACGACGCTACGACGTCGCTGCGGTACACCCACGGATGGCCGCTCTCGACGCGCGCCTCGCCGCGGCGAGTGATGGTGACGTGAGGCATTCGAGGAAAGGGCGCGTCCACGCGCGCCGTGGAGGACGACGATATAATCCCATTCTATCTATGCGCATCGCGATTGGCGCAGACCACGCGGGTTTCAGCCTCAAGGAGCACCTGCGCGAGACGCTCCGGCGTCTGGGCCACGAGGTGCAGGACTTCGGCACCCGGACGGAGGATCCCGTGGACTACCCGCCCATCTGCGCCGAGGTCGGACGGGCCGTGGCGAAGGGCGAGGCGGATCGCGGCATCGTGATCGGTGGCAGCGGTCAGGGCGAGCAGATCGCGGCCAACAAGGTGCCTGGCGTGCGCGCGGCGCTCTGCAACGACCTCTACGCGGCCCGCATGTCCAGGGCGCACAACGACGCGAACGTTCTCGCCATCGGCGGGCGCGTCGTCGCGTTCGGGCTCGCCGACGAGATCCTCTCGGTGTGGCTGGAAACCGCCTTCGACGGCGGACGCCACCAGCGCCGCCTGGACCAGATCGCAGCCCTCGAGGACGGGCGGTCCGGGTCTGAGGACGTCACTGCCGGACATGCGGCCGGAGACAGCCAGCGCACGAGGCAACCATGACGATGAAGACGGTAAGCGCGACGCAGTGGCGATCGCTCGCGGACACCGACCCCGAAGTGGCGGCGGCCATCGCCGGCGAGCTGCACCGGCAGAACAGCGGCCTCGAGCTGATCGCATCGGAGAACTTCGTGAGCCTGGCCGTCCTCGAAGCGGCGGGTTCGGTCCTCACCAACAAGTACGCCGAAGGGTATCCGGGCAGGCGCTACTACGGTGGATGCGAGTTCGTGGACGTGGCCGAGGCGCTCGCCATCAGCCGGGCGAAGGAGCTGTTCGGGGCCGAGCACGCGAACGTGCAGCCACACTCGGGCGCCCAGGCGAACATGGCCGTCTACTTCACGCTGCTGAAGCCGGGGGACACTGTGCTCGGCATGAACCTCGCGCACGGAGGCCACCTCACGCACGGACATCCGCTGAACTTCTCCGGCAAGCTCTACACGATCGTCCCCTACGGCGTCCGGAAAGACGACGAGCGGATCGACTATGACGAGCTGGAGAAGCTCGCGCACGAGCACACGCCGAAGATGATCATGGTCGG
>DATIEW010000752.1:0-3944 GCA_035455585.1 Vicinamibacterales bacterium
CAGTCGCCGGCCTCGAGCGCCTGACGCATGGCCGAGGCGATGTCGCGGATGCGGGCGAACCGCCGCCGGACCTCGAGGTCGCCGTCGACGTGCCGCTTGGTCACCTCCCAGTTGTTGATGCCGGAATTGCGGCTCGCACCCGTGTAGGCGACGACGAGATGGCGGCTCAGCTCGTCCGGATCGACCGGCAGCGCGACGCGGCGGACGCCGTCCACGCCGAGTTCCACCGCGGACACGCCGCCGTAGAGCGCCGAACGGTAGTCCTGCACGCCGGTCGGAACGTCTATCGCCTGGGCCTCGACGTTCATGGCCGTCTGCAGGAGGCGGTCATCGGTGAGAGTGCGTCCGGTCCAGGCGGCCAGCGCGCCGCACACGGCGATGTTGAGCGCGGACGATCCGGCGATCCCGGCGCCCACGGGAGATTCCGACCGGGTGCGAAGTTCGAGCCCCTCAACCTGAAAATGGTGGAGCAGGAGTCCGAGCAGCTTCAACTCCACGTTGTCGCGCAGCTCGCTCCAGTGGCCGGCTTCCACCGTTCGACACGTGTCCTCGGAGACGATCAGGATGCGGCGGTCGCCGCGGCGGGCGACCGTGCAGTGCGCGCGCAGGCTGAGCGCTGCATTGAGGGTCTGCGCTCCCTCGTGAAAGAGGTAGAGCGGCCAGATGTCGAGCGTGCCGCCGGCGAGATCGATGCGCGTGGGCGCCGAGGCCTCGATCCTCACGCGGTCATTATAAGTTCGCGGTTCGCGGTTCGCAGTTCGTGGTTCGATTCGGATTCGCGGGTCGGGTCGCTGCTCGGCATTCTGGACGAAGGATGGACGACCCGGGCGGACCGAACGCTCCAGCCGCGAACCGCGAATCGGGCCCTGACCCGCGACCCCACGAGACCGCGAACCGCGAACTGCGAACCGCGAAGAGAATATAATTTCACGATGTCCTTGCGGGATATCCGCCGGCACGCGGGCCAGCTCGCGATCGCGGGGTTCGCAGGTCATGCGATCCCGTCCGACCTGCGGGCGCTCGCCCGCCAGTTCGATCTTGGCGGGATCATCCTGTTCGCGCGCAACGTCGCCGAGCCCGACCAGGTGGCGGAACTCTCGCACGACGCGCAGTCGCTCGCTGCGGAGCTGCCGCTGTGGGTCAGCGTGGACCAGGAGGGAGGGCGTGTCGCGCGGCTGAAGGCGCCGTTCACCGAGTGGCCGCCGATGATCACGCTCGGCCGCAGCGGAGACGAGGCGCTGGCGGAGCGGTTCGCGCGCGCCCTCGCGTCGGAGCTGAACGCCGTCGGCATCTCCCTCGACTACACGCCCGTTCTCGACATCCACACCAACCCGGCCAATCCCGTCATTGGCGATCGTGCGCTGTCCGAGCGGGCCGAGGATGTGGCGCGGCTGGGACGCATCATCATTAGAACCCTCCAGCAGCAAGGGATCGCGGCGTGCGGCAAGCATTTTCCCGGCCACGGGGACACCGGCACCGACTCGCATGACGAGCTGCCGGTCGTCGAGCATCCGCCAGATCGCCTGCAGGCGGTCGAGCTTCTTCCCTTCAGGGCCGCCGTGGAGGCCGGCGTGGCCGCGATCATGACTGCGCATGTCCTCTTTCCGTCGTACGACGAGCAGCGGCCCGCGACCTTGTCGCCACGAATCGTCCAGGGGCTGCTCCGGGCGGAGCTCGGCTACCAGGGCCTGGTGCTGAGCGACGATCTCGACATGCGCGCCATCAGCGGGAGCTACGGCGTCGCCGAGGCTACCGTCGCGGCGCTCGCTGCCGGCTGCGACGCCGTGCTGATGTGCGGGCCGTCACAGGAGCAGCAGGCGGGAGCGCTCGAGGCTGTCATCCGCGCGGTCGAGGACGGGACGCTGCCGGCCACCCGGGTCGAGGACGCCCTGGCCCGCCATCGCCGGGTGAAGGAACGCTTCCTGGCTCCCGTCGGGCGCCGGCCGCTCGCGGGCGCGGCGCTGCGGGCGGCCCTTGGGTGCGACGAGCATCAGGCTGTCGCGGCCGAAATGGCGAGGTTTGCCTGACGCATGCGGAAGCCCCGAGCGCTCCGCCGCGGCGACCGCATCGCCGTTGTCGCACCCGCCAGTCCGTTTGCGCGCGCGGAGTTCGACTCGGGAATCGCCGAGCTGCGCGCGATCGGGTTCGAGCCGGTCTTCGACGAGAGCGTCTTCGCCAGGCAGTCGTACCTGGCAGGGCCCCCGGAGACGCGCGCGGGAGCCTGGCGGTCCGCGTGGTGCGACCCGTCGATCGCGGCGCTCGTGGCCGCCCGCGGCGGGTACGGCAGCGTTCAGCTGCTGCCGCTGCTCGACCCGGCGCTCGTCCAACGCACGCCGAAGATCTTCATCGGCTACAGCGACAACACGTCGCTGCTCGTCTGGCTCACGCTCGGCTGCGGCATTGTCTCGTTTCACGGACCGATGATCGAGGGTCGTTTCGCCCGCGGGGCGGCCGGCTACGATGCCGTTTCCCTGAACCGGGCGGTCTGCCGGCCGGAACCTGCGGGCGAAATCGGCCATCCTGCACTCGAGACGCTGCGTCCCGGCGAGGCCGCCGGCCTGCTGATCGGCGGCACGCTGACGCAGCTGGTGTCGTCGCTGGGCACGCCGTACGCGTTCGATCCCCCTTCGGGGTGCGTCCTGTTTCTCGATGAAGTGAGCGAGCGTCCCTACCGGATCGATCGGATGCTGACGCAGCTGCGCCTGAGCGGGGTCCTCGGCCGCGCGGCAGCCATCGTGTTCGGTGAGCTGCCACGGTGCGACGAGCCTGGAGGCAACCCGACGGCGAAGGCCGCCGTCGCCGAGGTGCTTCGCGATTTTCCCGGACCGGTGCTCTTCGGCCTCCCCTCAGGGCACACGTCCGGCCCGACGCTGACCCTGCCGTTCGGCGTGAGCGCGCGGGTCGTCGCCGGACCGAGGCCGTTGCTCGTCATCGAGGAGCCTGCGGTTACCCCCGCATGAAACGTGAGGGCGCTGAGTTTGCGAACGCTGTCATGATGCTATGACTCCTCCTTCGACCCGTATCCATCTGATCGGCATCTGCGGCACGGGGATGGCCACGCTGGCGGCTCTCCTCAAGAGCGGCGGCTTCGAAGTCAGCGGATCCGACCAGAACGTCTATCCGCCGATGAGCGGTTTCCTGGAACGGCAGGGAATTACGATCCTCCAGGGCTACCGGCCCGAACACATCTCCACTGATCTCGATCTGGTCGTCGTCGGCAACGCCGTCTCGCGAGGCAACGTCGAGCTGGAGGAAGTGCTCGATCGGAAGATCAGGTACTGCTCGCTGCCCGAGGCGGTGCGCGATCACTTCCTCTGGCGGGCGCGGTCGGTGGTGGTAGCGGGCACGCACGGCAAGACGACGACGACGGCGCTCGCGGGCTGGCTGCTGGCGCATGGCGGGTCGGACCCCAACGTGTTCATCGGCGGCATCTCCGAGAACTTCGAGAGCAGCTTCCGGATCGGTGGCGGCAGGGAATTCGTCATCGAGGGAGACGAGTACGATAGCGCCTTCTTCGACAAGACGGCGAAGTTCCTCAAGTACCTGCCGGACATCGCCGTCGTCAACAACATCGAGTACGACCACGCCGACATCTATCCCGATCTCGACGCCGTTCGGCTGACGTTCCGGCGCTTCGTCAACCTCATCCCGCGCCGAGGTCTGCTCCTGCTTGGGGCTGACAGTCCCGACGCGCTCGCGCTGCGCGCCAACGCGCACTGCAGGGTCGAAACGTTCGGGCTCGCCGATGGCGCCGACTGGCAGGCGCACGATCTGGCCCCACGGGCCACCTCCACGACCTTCAGCGTCCGGCGCGGCGGCTCGCCGATAGGCAGCTTCGACGTTCCGCTGCTGGGGGCGTACAACGTCCGGAACGCACTTGCGGCGATCGCGGTGGGCGCCGCCGTCGGGATCAACACGGACACGATGGCCGATGGGCTGCGACG
>DATIEW010000753.1:0-2778 GCA_035455585.1 Vicinamibacterales bacterium
GTAGCGGATCGGATCGATCACATCTCCACCGGCGGCGGCGCCTCGCTCGAGTTCCTCGCGGGGCAGCGTCTGCCCGGTGTCGACGCCTTGCCTGACCGGCGGTGAACTGACATGCGGAGACGCCTCCTCGCGGGAAACTGGAAGATGCACAAGACCGTCCACGACGCGGTCGTGTTCGTCAAGGAGTTCCGCAGCCTGGTGAAGGACATCGACGATGTGGAGATCGTCGTGGCGCCGCCGTTCACCGCGCTGCACGCCGTCGCGGAGGCGGCGCGGAACACGCCCGTTGGCGTGGCCGGGCAGGATGTCTATTGGGAGCGCGAGGGTGCGTTCACGGGCGAGATCGGCGCGGGGATGCTGCTGGAAGCCGGAGCGGAATACGCGATCATCGGCCATTCCGAGCGGAGGCGCCTGTTCGGCGAGACCGACGAGACCGTCAACCGCAAGCTGGTGGCGGCACTGGGCGCCGGCCTCACGCCAATCGTCTGCATCGGCGAGACGCTCGAAGAGCGCGAGGCGGATCGGACGATGGAAGTGCTCGATCGCCAGGTCAAGGCCGGCCTCGACGGGCTGACGGGCGAGCAGGTCGGAGCGCTCGTCATCGCGTACGAGCCGGTCTGGGCGATCGGCACGGGCCGGAACGCCACGTCCGCGCAGGCCGAGGAGGCGCACGCGCACATCCGGCAGCGGCTGCGGCAGTGGAGCGGCGCGGACGCAGCCGAGCACTGCCACGTGATCTACGGCGGAAGCGTCAAGCCGGACAACATCCACGAGCTGATTTCGATGCCGGACGTGGATGGGGCGCTGGTGGGCGGTGCGAGTCTCGAGGTGCGGGCCTTCTTCGACATCGTGGCGCGGTCCCGGCGGAGCGCGGTCTAGGGCCGCGGCAACTCACAATTCCGCTGAGCGATCTTGTTGACTTTCCTGCCGCGAGCGCAATAATCGGCGGCACCATGATCATCGGCGAGACCATCTCGCACTACCGGGTCGTCGAGCTGCTCGGCGCGGGGGGCATGGGCGAGGTGTTCAAGGCCGAGGATACGAAACTCAAACGCCCGGTCGCGCTCAAGTTCCTGCCCCTGGGGCTGACCCAGGACCGCGACGCGAAGGAGCGGCTGGTCCACGAGGCCCAGGCCGCCTCGACGCTCGACCACCCGAACATCTGCACGATCTACGGGATCGAAGAGACGACCGAAGGCCGCGTGTTCGTGGCCATGGCCTACTACGAGGGCCGCACGCTCAAGGAGCGTCTCGCGGGCGAACCGCTGGCCGTCGACGAGGCGCTCACGATTGTCGCGCACGTCGCGCGCGGCGTCGCCTCGGCGCACGACGCAGGCATCATCCATCGCGACATCAAGCCGGCGAACATCATGCTGACGGCGCGCGGCGAGGTGAAACTGCTCGACTTCGGCGTCGCGAAGCTCGCCGGGCAGACCGTCCTCACACGGACGGGAACGACGCTGGGAACGGTGGCGTACATGGCGCCCGAGCTGGTCACCGGCGGCACTGCCGACCAGCGGTCGGACGTGTGGGCGCTCGGCGTGGTGCTCTACGAGATTCTCGCGCGGCAGCTCCCGTTCCGCGTCGAGAACGAGTTGGCGCTGCTCCAGGCGATTACCACGGGGAGCCCGCCGCCGCTGTCGTCCGTGCGGAACGACGTGCCAGCGGCGCTCGAAGCGATCGTCGTCACGGCGCTGCAGAAGGATCCCGCCCGGCGTTACGCGTCGGCGCGCGAGCTGCTCGCCGACCTCGAGGCGCTGCGCAAGCCTACTGGCGCAACGGAGGTGACGGCGCCGGCCGAAGCGCTACCGCGACGGAAGATCGGCCGCCTTGCCGTCGCGATCGCGGCGGCTGCCGGGCTCGCAGTCGTCGCGACGGGTGCGTGGTACGCGTACAACACGCGAACTGCGCGATGGGCTGCCGCACAGATCGCCGAGGCGGGCCGCCTGCTCGAGGAGGGCGATGACGGCGGGGCCTTCCGGATGCTGCGGCAGGCGGAACCGTACGTCCAGGGACGCGCGGCTCTGATGCAGGCCCGCGACGCGCTGTTCCTGCCCGTGACGATCCGTACCGATCCGCCCGGCGCCGACGTCTACGTGAAGCCCTATGACGATGCGGAGGGCCCATGGGAACCACTCGGCCGAACGCCGGTTGACGCCAGGGGGACTCTCGGCCTCTTCCGGCTGCGCGTGGCGCGAGCGGGCTTCACGACCTTCGAGGGCTCCGCGGCGCTCGGCGGAGTGCGCCTTGCGCTCGAGCCTGAAGGATCCGTGCCGGAGGGCATGGTCGCGATTCCCGAGGGCACCGCGCAGGTCGGTACTGGTGACAGCGTCCGGCTTCCGCGGTTCTTTCTCGATCGCTTCGAGGTGACGAACCGGGAGTTCAAGCGGTTCGTGGACGAGGGGGGCTATCGAAAGGCCGAGTACTGGACGGAGCCGTTCGTCAAGGACGGCCGCGTCGTGTCCTTCGACGAGGCGATGGAGGGATTCAGGGACACGACCGGGAGGCCGGGACCCTCGACGTGGGAACTGGGCATGTACCCGGAGGGGCAGGACGACTCCCCCGTGCACGGCGTGAGCTGGTACGAAGCGGCCGCGTATGCGCGGTTCGCCGGCAGGCAACTCCCGACCGTGCATCACTGGCGGCACGCGGCCGGCGCCACAGGCATTTTCTCGAACGTCCTCGAGTTCAGCAACTTCTCGGGCGAAGGGCCGGCGCGGGCGGGAACGTATCAGGGCATCGGCCCCTTCGGCACGTACGACATGGCCGGCAACGTCA
>DATIEW010000754.1:0-2387 GCA_035455585.1 Vicinamibacterales bacterium
ATCACCTGCAACCGGAAGAAGGGTGGGCGGACGCCGGCCGAGGCCGGCATGCGCCTCATCCGGGTTCCGAGGCGTCCCGAGCGGGCGCCGGCCATCCGCATCGCGGTCGGCCTTCGCAACGCTCCCGACAGCTGGCGCGACTACTTCTATTGGAACATGGAGCTCGACGAGACCTGATCTGCGCGTCTGGCTGGCGGAAACCCGCAGCCAGACGCCAGCCCGTGGCTTTCCGGTCTTCCTGCCTCGGTTGAAACAGCCGCTCCACGCCATGAAACCTGCGCCGTCTTCCCGGATCTCCGCGGTGAGCCCGTTGTGGGCCGTCGAGGGCGGACGTGTGACCATCAGCGGCACCGGCTTCGCCCTCGAGCCCCGGCCGCCCGAGGTCCGTCTCGGCGGCGTCCTCGCGACTGTCGCGTATGCGTCGCGGCAGGCGCTGACCCTCATCGTACCACCGGGCCTCGATGGAGGGCATACGCCAATCCGCGTCGACGGCGTGCCCGGCGAGACCGCCTTCATCGAGATCGGGGCGCCGATCGCCACCGGGGTGCATCAGGTCGACAACCCGGCGTTCGATCGCGACGGCAATCTCTACGTCACCTTCAGCGGATCGCGCGGCCAGGAGACGCCGGTCTCCATCTACGTCGTGCGCCGGGACGGCTCGCGCGAGCCGTTCGTCGTCGGGCTCGCCAATCCCACGTCGCTTGCCGTCGATCCCCGGGGCCGCCTGCACGTGTCCAGCCGCTTCGATGGCAGCGTTCACCTCGTCGCGAGCGACGGGTCGGTCTCGACCGCCGCCACGGATCTCGGCGTCGCGTGCGGCATCGCCTTCAATCGCGACGGCGAGCTGTTCGTGGGCGACCGATCCGGAGCCGTGCTGCGAGTCAGCGGAGGACACGCGTCGGTCTTTGCCTCGCTTCCCTCGAGCGTGGCGGCGTACCACCTGGCCTTCGGCCCCGACGGCTGGCTGTATGTGACCGCGCCCACGCTCTCGTCGCGCGACGTGGTCTATCGCGTCTCGCCGGAAGGCAGCGTCGAGACATTCAGCGACGGCTTCGGCCGGCCCCAGGGGCTCGCGTTCGACAGCGACGGACACCTCTACGTCGTGGATGCCGTGGCGGGATCGAGCGCCGTGTACCGGGTCCGGACCGATCGTCCGGAGATCAAGGATTGCGTGCTCTCTGGTGGCGCGCTGCTCGGCCTGGCCTTCGACCCCCTCGGTGGCCTCGTCGTCTCGTCGAGCGATACGGTGTACCGGCTCGACGTGGGGCTGAAGGGCGTTCTGCCGGTCCAGCCCGCCCTCTCTCCGACGTCGGCTTGATCTTGATCTTGTCCGCCGGGGCGGATACGCTTCACCGCTCGCGGCCACGGAACAATCACGATGAGCGCGAAGCTCACGACGACCGCGAAGGAGACTCGCGGGCCGTTTCTTCGCGAGCGTCGTGATCTTCCGCCTTCGCCGAGGCTCCGGCTGACCGCCGTAGCTTTAGCGGAGTCATCGTGACCTGCTGTCGTGACAGTAGTTGACGCCCGATGCTCCACATCTTCCAGCGCAAACCCATCAGCGAGCTCCTGCCGGAGGGCGAGCACGGCCTGCGGCGCGTGCTCGGTGCCGGCGATCTGGTCATGCTCGCGATCGGGGCCGTTATCGGTGCCGGCATCTTCGGCGCGATCGGCACGGCGGCCGCAGGGCAGGTCGACGCGAGCGGCAACGTGGTGCGCTACGCGGCCGGACCGGCGCTCGTCTTCTCGTTCCTGCTGCTCGGCGGCGCCTGCGCGCTCGCGGCCCTCTGCTATGCCGAGCTCGCGGCGATGATCCCCCAGGCCGGCAGCGCCTACGCCTACACCTACGCCACGCTCGGCGAGCTCGTCGCGTGGATCATCGGCTGGGACCTGGTGCTCGAGTACGCCGTGGGCAACGTCGCCGTGGCGATCTCGTGGGGCGACTATTTCACGACGCTGACGCGCGGCATCGGTCTCTCGCTGCCGGTCTGGCTGACGACGGGCTACCGAACCGCGCTCCTGAGCTCGAATCCTGAGGTCCACGGCCTCCTCGACACCGCGCCGAACATCGCAGGGATCCCGATACTCGTCAACCTGCCGGCGTTCGGCATCGTCATGGTCATCACCTGGCTGCTGCTGCGCGGCGCCAAGGAGAGCGCGCGCGCCAATAACGTGATGGTGGTGATCAAACTGCTCGCGCTCGCACTCTTCATCGTCGTCGGCGCGACGCACCTGAAGCCTGAGAACTACACGCCGTTTGCGCCCAACGGGTTCACCGGGATTCACCAGGGCGCGGCCATTGTCTTTTTTGCCTACATCGGGTTCGACGCGATCTCGACGGCGGCCGAGGAGACACGCGATCCGAAGCGGAACCTTCCGATCGGGAT
>DATIEW010000755.1:0-4074 GCA_035455585.1 Vicinamibacterales bacterium
TGCGGTCCAGGGACGATGTCGGTCTGTCCGCCACGATCGGTCACGCGGAGAATCGACGCGTCAGACACCGGGGTGAACAGGATGACAGGGGGCGACCAATCGCCTGTCATGGCTGATATGGTCCACCGCGTTCGCGAGAGGTTTCATGCCCCAGCGCGTTTACTTCCAGACGCTGACACGAGAGCTCAGCGCTTTGTCAGGTCATGGCAGGGCATCGCGCTGAATCTCCTCTCAGCCTCGTCACATCGCAGGAAACTGACGACTTCGGAAGATCGGCCCAGCAGTGGTGCGAGGCTGCCTTTCCGAGGGTCCAGATTGGCGCCTCGAGAGTCAAGCGTCAGCGCCTTGACCGAACTGAAGCCGGTTCGACTGTCCACGCCATCGACCAGCAATACGTTGGACCGCGCTGCCACTGGGACCTTCCTGCCCTGAACGGTCGCGTGAGCGTCGGCGGGATCGAATTGCAGATCCAGGTTGAGGTCGCCGTATTGGAGAGTAGCGGTGATCATGCCGTTCCGGCCACCGCCGCTCTCGCGACGAGGGCCGGTCGAGTGCCATTCTCTTTCACCACGCCACAGCACGAGCAGCACCAACTCGCTTTCGGCCCACACGATCGTGGCGAGCACGGACGAAGAAACGGGGAGCGAGGCCATATTGACGGGCCTCGGCTTCGGCGGCGGTTGCGCGATCGCGCTGGCGTGGGCTGCCCACGTGCCCACGAAAAGTGCCAGGCTGATCGCACCGTGACGCGTACTCGTGCTTGGCCTCACTTACATGCCTGCCTCAGAGTCGATCATGAAATCAGGGCTTCGCCTGGATGGCGGCCGATACCCCGTCACGGCGCTCGTCGTTGGCCGGACGTCGACGAACCGGAGGAGCACTTCGAGGTCGATTCCCGCCAGGACCTCGCTGCGTTCGACGGGCATATAGCGCTCATCGCGCAGCGCGAACACGCCGATGGCGCCGGCCTTCCAGATCCACACTTCCTTCACGCCGATCTTGCGGTAGACCTCGAGCTTGTCGAGCCCACCGGAGCTCCACACAACCTCGACTGCCAGGTCGCAGCGTTCCGGGTCGGCGACGTCGCCGAGCACGTAGCACTCGTCCGGCTCGACGCCCCGTTCGGCCTCCTTGCTCTCCAGCGTCCACGAGCCATAAGGCGTGATGCCGATCCCCTTCTCGAAGCACCACGCCTCGACGAGGCAGCCAATCATGGACTTGAGGGACTCGTGCGGACGGGAGGGAGTCATGAGCTCCAGGGCTCCTTCGAGGTAGGTGAGCCGGGGGACGGGCCGGTCGCCGCGGATCTCGAGCAGCCGCTGATAGTCGGCCCAGGTGACGTCCCTGAGCACGATGATGTCGTCGGCGGGTGGCTGGCGCTCCAGATCGGGCGTCAGCGGAGCGGGCTGCGACATGACGCCAGTATAGCGCCGCCCGGTGCCCGCGAACCCGGTCGGCCACATGTAACCGGTCCCTTGCTGCCCTCCAGCGGCACGGCGCCTAGGCCGTACACGATCTGTGTCGCTGGCGCTGAGATGACGAGCGCCTGTAGCCAGTCGGGTGAAAAACCCGGCCGTGCAGCCGTCCCGACTTCCAGCCTCGCGAGCAGCGCGTCCAGCGCGGTCCGCACGTACGCCGGGAGTTCGCCGCGAGCGTCGGCCTCCCGGAGGATCGCGATGGCCCCGTCGAACCGTTCACGCGCGCGACCGACGACCGGCGCGAAGCGCGGATCATCCCTGAGTGACGCGAAGTCGGGCCTGAGCATCAGGACGTCGTACGGCACCGGCACGCGCCCGCGATCGCTCCGCGATTTCAGCAGCTCAATCGTCCTGTCTCGCGGCCCATGCCGAACCAGCCACGCGTCCATCACGGGAGGGGTCTCCATGACCGGACTGGGATCGCGCGCAAGGCCGTAGAGTCGATCGAGCGCCGGCTGTCGTGCATCCGGTTGCCCGGCGGCAATGAGGGCGCCCGCTTCGACAGTCTGCACGAGTTCAGGCGGCAGACGACCCGCCGCGCCGAGCCCGCGAAGCCGCGCGACCATGTCCTGCGCCTCCCCCGCGCGGCCCAGCTCGATCAGCAGCAGCCCCCTCGAGTACTGGGCGAGCGGCATCTCCGGTTCGATCCTCAGCACGCTATCGACCACGCCGAGGGCCTCGTCGGCCCGGCCAAGCGAGCAGAGCAATGTGGAGGCGTTCAACTGGGGGTACAGGTAGAGCGGGTCGAGGCGGGCAGACTCGCGGACGGCTTCGAGCGCCAGAGTGGGGGCTACAGTCGACAACATGCCGCCCAGCGCGTTGTGGGCCATCGCGTCACGCGCACCGTACGCCGCGGCCCGCAGCCCGTAGCCGAGGCCGAGCCGCGGATCGGCGTCGGGCAACAACGACTGGCCGAACGTCAGGAGGGACCACCCGCGGCTGCACCGTTCATCCAGCTGCACCGCTCGGCGTCCCCAGTGCTCGAGGCCCGCCAGCAGCCCCTCGACGGCCGCACCCGATTCCATCTCGAACAGGTGCAGCCATCCGATCTCGGCGGCCGCATCAGCCATCGAGGGATCGAGATCGAGAGCCATTTCGAAAGCGGCCCGCGCCCTGTCGAGATCCTCCCGCTTGTGCAGATGGTTGTAGCGCTGCGAGAAGTACAGCCCTCGCTGGAAAGCCAGCTCCGCCTCGGACTGGCCGGCGCCGCGCCCGGCCGCGACGAGCGGCGCGGCCGCGGGGCGCAGCTCCGCTCTCAGCCCTTCGGCGGCTTCCCTCACCAGGGCCAGGTAGTTGTCCCGCGAACCCTGGTAATCGCGGCTCCACAGCAGCCGCCGCGTCCGCGCGTGCACGAGCTGCACGTTGAGCGTCAGCCGTTCCGATTCGGCTGCCACCGTCGACTGAACGAACCCTGTCACCCCGTAGACCGCCCCGATGCGCGCGAGGTCCCCCTGGACGCGCTGCATCTCGATGCTGGTCGGCGGCACCTTCGTTTCCAGCCCGGGCACCTGAGTCAGATGCGCGGAGATGGAGTTCGGGATGGCGTCGGTCAGGAACTCATCGGCGGAAGCCCCGAAGACCCGGCTGGGGAGAACGATGAGGGAATCGACTCCCGCCACATCGGCGGCGGGGCCGGCAGATCGCCGCCAGCTCCAGGCGCTCCAGGCCACGAGCCCCCCGAACACCGCCAGCAACGCCGCCACAACCAGACGCCGGGATACTCCCTGCCGGCGCACCACGCTCGAATCAGGCAGCTCCGCGGAGCCCGACTCCAGCCGCCGCACATCGAGGCCGAGCTCCGCCGCCGACTGATACCGGTTGGCCGGATCGCGTTCGAGGCATTTCAGGATGACCCGTTCGAGCCCTTCGGACAACGCCGGCCTCAGGCTGGACGGGGGGACGAGCGGATCGTGCAGAACGGCCTCCACCAGGCGGGCAGTCTGCGTCTCCGGGAATGGCCGGCTCCCCGTCGCCAGCTCGTAGAGCACCGCGCCGGCGGCGTAGACGTCGGTGCGCGCATCCACAGACTGGCCGCGCACCTGTTCCGGCGCCATGTAGGCCAGCGTGCCGGCGGCGGGCAGGTCGAGCGCGGTGATCGTCGCCGTCAGCCCGGGGCTGCGACTCGCGAGACGCGAGATCCCGAAGTCGAGCACCTTCACCTGCTGCTTCGGCGTCAGCATCACATTCGCCGGCTTGAGATCGCAGTGGACCAGACCCTGCTCGTGGGCCTCGGCAAGTGCTGCGGCGATCCCGGCGCCGATGGACACGACCTCGCGCTCCGGCAGCGCTCCGACAGCCAGACGTGCCGCCAGCGTCGATCCGGCGACGTACTCCATGACCAGGTAATCGATGTCGTCCGCGCTGTGAAAGTCGTAGATGGTCGCGATGTGGGGATGGTTGAGCCGCGACAGGGTCTCGGCCTCACGACGGAACCGGCGCCGTGCGGCCTCGTCGACCAGCGTGCCCACCGGCAGCACCTTCACAGCGACCTCACGGCCCAGGTTTTCGTCGCGCGCCTTGTAGACCTCTCCCATGCCACCCGCGCCAAGGCGTTCGACGATGGAGTAGTGGGAGAAAGTGCGGCCGATCATCGGGA
>DATIEW010000756.1:0-3226 GCA_035455585.1 Vicinamibacterales bacterium
TCGTGGGGCAGATGGTGCATCCCTATCTCAATCGCCGCGCGGGGCGCGAGCCGGTGGTGCCGCTGCACCCCTCGCTCGAGCCGGTGCTCGCCCGCACGCTCGGCGTGCCGCTCTTCCAGGAGCAGCTGCTGCGGATGGCGATGGTCGCCGCCGGCTTCACCGGCGGGCAGGCCGAGGAGCTGCGCCGCGCGATGGGATTCAAGCGCTCGGAAGCGCGCATGAAGCAGATCGAGGTCCAGCTCCGCGAGGGGATGGTGGCGCGCGGCATCGTCGGCGAGACCGCCGAGCGGATCATCCAGTCGATCACCTCGTTCGCGCTCTACGGGTTCCCGGAATCGCACGCGGCCAGCTTCGCGCTGCTCGTCTACGCGAGTGCCTACCTCAAGGCGCATTATCCGGCGGCCTTCTATACGGCGCTGCTCAACAACCAGCCGATGGGCTTCTATCATCCCGCCACGCTCGTCAAGGACGCGCAGCGGCACGGCGTCCGGTTCGCGCCGATCGACGTGCTGGCGTCCGGCTGGGAGTGCTGCGTCGAGGCGGACGGCCGCGTGCGGCTGGGGCTGATGTACGTCAACGGCCTGCGGGAGGAGATCGGGCGGAGGATCGCGGCCGGCGGGGACGTGCAGCCTGGCGCCGGCAGGAAGACATCCGGGCCGGACGCGGGAGTAGGAGGGGGAAAGGACGCTCACCGGATCGGGACGTCCGAGCGCTGGTACGTGGGCCAGGGTCCGGAAGTCGCAGGAGCTGGCCGCTGTCCGAAATGCGGCTGCGACGACCAGTCGATGCTGGAGGACACGCCCGGGCAGGGATCCTTCTGCAACGTCTGCGCGCACGAGTGGGGCGGCGAGCGGGCGGTCGCGCCGGCAGCCGGGCGGCTCCCGGATACGGAGGCCGAACCGCGCTTCGCTTCCATCGAAGACCTGATCGCCCGCACGGGGATCCGGCGCGACGAGCTGGCAACGCTGGCAGAGATCGGGGCGCTCAATGCGTTTGGCGAGGATCGCCGCAGCGCGCTCTGGCAGATCGAACGCGCGGTGAGGCCGTCGGGCGAGCTGTTCACCGGTCAGGAGGATCGCGTCCGGCCGGCAGGCGACGGAACCGGGGAGCCTGCCCGATCCCCATTGCGCCCCATGACGGCGCCCGAGCGGCTGATGGCGGATTATGCCGGGACGAGCCTGACGATTGGACCGCACCCGATGGCGCTCCGCCGCGCGGAGCTGGCGCTCGGCGGCGTGCTGCGCGCGCGCGATCTGCCGCACGCGCCGCACGGCCGCCGCGTGCGCGTGGCCGGCGCCGTCATCACCCGTCAACGCCCGGGCACGGCCAAGGGCTTCGTGTTCCTGACGCTCGAAGACGAGACCGGCATCGCCAACATCATCGTCCGGCCCGATCTGTTCGGCGAGCAGCGAGGCACGATCGTGGGCGAGCCGTACCTGATCGTGGAAGGCACGCTGCAGATCCAGGAAGGCGTGACGTCGGTCAGGGCCGAGCGGGTACTGCCGCTCGTTGGCCGCGGCTGAAGAGAGCCGCGAAGTCGTGGTCCTCCTGCTGCGTCATCTGCCGCCGCCGCACGATGATCCCGGAGTCCACGATCTGTCCGCTCCGCGAGATGGCGTTGAAGAACATCTCGTCGCCGTGAATCTCAGCGGCCAGAAACACCTGGTCGGTGTCGAAGCCACTGGCGGTCAGGGTCGAGCTCCGGTCGATGTTCCCCCGGCGGAGCTGGCCCCCCGACCCGACCACGAAGTGCACGATCCCGTTCTGCGGCTTGATCCGCTCGTAGAAGTGATCGTGCCCCGCAAGCACCACGCTGACGTTGTACTTGACGAAGAGCGGCTCGAGGATCCGGCGCACCTCCGAATCCGAGCCGTGCCGCCGGCCGGACGAGTAGATCGGGTGGTGGAAGTAGGCGATTTTCCACGCCTCGCCGGCGCGCTGCAGCTCCTTCTCTAGCCAGGTAATCTGCTCCAGGTCGAGATAGTCGCTCTCCAGCGCGAAGAACCGCACGTCCTGCTGCGCCGCCTTGAAGGAGTAGTACTCCCGCCCCTCCATGTTGAACGGCTTGTAGAACCGTTGTTCGCGCGCGTCGTGGTTGCCGAGCGACGCGTAGAACTTCACGCCGCCGTCGAGCAGCGCCTTGTAAGGCTCCTCGAACCGCCGCCTGTAACTGTCGGGCGTGTCGCTGCCATAGATGTTGTCGCCGACGGTGACGACCAGCTCGAATGGAAAGCGCTCCCGCAGCGCGGCCATCTGGGCCGCCAGCTCGTATTGCTGCCGGCTGCCCGTGCCGAAATCACCGAGGACGGCGAACTTGAGCGAACCGTCACGGTTGGGCAGCGGCACAGCCGCTGCGGGCGGGGCCTGCGGTACGGGCAGTGCCACCGGTCCGTTGGGGCCGGAGGCCGACACGCAGGCAAGCGACAGCGTGATGACAAGGCTCGCGACCAGATAGCGACGCATAGGTCCCTGCAGCAGTGGAGTCGAATGGCGCTACCGGCGCAGCGCGTTGTCCATGTAGTCGATGACCGTTTTTGCAGGCGCGTCCAGCAGGAGGAGACGCTGGCCGACGAACCGGTACTCGAGCCCGTCGGGCAGACGCGGGAGCAGCAGCAGCACCTGCGGCGGGACCGTCGAGAGCGGCACGCCGTCGGGGTACCGCCCGTTGATTTGGATCCGGACTCCGCGCGGGTTGTCGGCCATGATCGATTCCCTGATGTTGTCGCCCTCTGGTCCCTGCAGCGCGCGCGCGAGCTGCCGCCGGATGAACGCGCGCACCGGAGGCGTGAGGAGATCGCCCGGCCTGGCCGTCGGGCGCGCGCGCCGAATCAGGCGCTCGAGCTCATGCTGCCGCGTGTTGAACTCCTCCGGCGTCGGCTGGCTCGGCAGGGGTGACAGCGTGGACTCGATCTTCTCGCGCAGCGCCTGGTACTCTGCCACGCGAGCCAGAAAGTCGGCAACGATTTCAGCATCCGGATTGGGAGGCTGAGCCTGCGCGACGTGGCCGGGCGCCGCCGGGGGCGCCTCTCCCGGGGCGACGGCGGCAGCCGCCACCACCAGGGGCGCCAGGACGACCGCGAGGCCTGACAGGAGCGGACGGCTGCCTCCAGGGAGCATCGATCCAATTATCCCCTGTAGTTGCCGAATTGCAGCGCCACGCCGAAGTCGCGCTCACGGAGGAGCCGGATGGCCTCCTGCAGGTCGTCCTTCGAGTGGGACGACACAC
>DATIEW010000757.1:0-4922 GCA_035455585.1 Vicinamibacterales bacterium
TCGATTCGCTGCTCGACCGCGCCGCGCTGCAATTCACCTCGGGCGCGCTGTACGCGGACGATGCGCTGCCAACCGGTCGGTACGACCGGTACTCGAATGAGTACGCCCGGTACGTGTGGGAAGCGGCGCAGATCGCGGGCCGGACCGATCTCCTCGACGCGATGCGTCCGTCGCTCGCGGCCCAGATGCGTCTCTGGTGGGACCTCGTCGCGCCCGACGGCTACGGCTACCAGTGGGGGAGGAGCCTGGGCGTCGTCGGGTATCTCGACACGCTGGAGGTCGCCGGTTTCCTGGCTATCACGCCGGAGTTCCGCCCCGCCCCGCTCGAACAGCTCGCCGCCGCCTACCACAGCGCATGGCGCTGGCTGCGGCGCGACTACAAGGACGATCGGCACCTGCTTTCGCTTTTCGATTTCGGCCGCGGGAACTTCGGCTACATCAGCCGGGATCGGGAATGGCAGCAGACCGTGGGGTTCCTGGGCAAGCTCGCGCACGCCCATGCGCAGCTGATGTCCGGAATTCGCGCCGAGAAGGTGGGGCGGATTCCCTCGACGCCGGTGCTGCCGCCAGTGGCGCGCTTCGAGTTCTTCAAGACGAGCGGGCGTCAGGCCGGCGTCTGGGTCGTCCGGCAGGGAGGCGTGCAGTTTGCCCTGCCGTTCACGACCGCGACGAGACCGGGGGTCGCTGATTATCTGCCGGCGCCGCACGGTCTGGCCGGCTTTGCGGCACCCGTCGAGCAGATCCTGCCGGCGCTCGTGCCGTTCGTCGAGCTGGCGGACGGCCGGACGATCGTCGCGGCCGACGGCGCCGACTCGATCGAGCCCTCGGCGGACGGCCGCGGCGTGATCGCGCGCTGGACGCGGTGGGCGCTGATAGGCGGCAAGCCGGCCGAGCTCGTGGAGCCCGGCATCACGTCCGAAGTCGAGTGGAGGCTGGACGGCCGGCGGCTGACGCGCGTGGAGCGGCTGACCGCGTCCAGGCCTCTGGAGATCCGCCGGTGGCGCCTCGTCCTGCCCTCCACCGGCGATCGCTGGGAGGCGACGACCGCCGCCGGCGCCCGCCGCGACACGATTGCCGGGCGCGAGGGGACGCTGGCCGTTTCCATCGTCAATAGCGACTGGCCCTGCCCGGTGACCGGGCTCGCCACGGGCGACAGCGCCGGGGGCCGCGGGGCACGCGGCCCGATTCCCCTTCACCTGATCTTCGAGGCGCGCGACATCGCGCTCGCCCCCGGCAGCGCCCGCGGCTGGACGCTGCAGCTCCAACTTGAGTGAAGCCCATGATCGAGACGCCTCCCATCTCCAGCAGCGCGTGCATCGTCCGCAACACCGCGGCGCGCAAGGGCCGGAACGTGGCCGTGGCGCCGGACCGCACCGCGTCGCGCCACCTGCACTACGGCCGCATCATCCTCGACGCTGTGGATCCGACGCTTCGCCTCGAGACCGGCGGGCACGAGACCGGCCTCGTGTGCCTCAACGGTTCGGCATCGGTGCGGGTCGAGGATCACTCGTACGGGCTCGATCGCTACGACGCCATCTACGTTCCACGCGACGCGGTGGTCGCGATCGCGCCGGGACCTGGCGGCTGCGATCTCGCCGAGATCGCCGCGCCGGTCGACACGTGCTACCCGGTGCGGTACGTGGACTTCGACGAGGTCCGGCAGAATCCCGGGCTGCATTTCACCACCGGAGGCCCCGCCAATCAGCGCGAGCTGAACATCCTGATCGGCAAGAACGTGGAGGCGGGACGTATTCTGGCCGGCATCACGTTCAGCGCACCCGGCAACTGGACGTCCTGGCCCCCGCACGAGCACGCCGCAATGCTCGAGGAGGCTTATCTCTACATCGACATGCCGGCGCCGGCCTTCGGCGTGCAGCTCGTCTACACGGACGCGCGCGAGCCGGAGCTCGCCACGATCGTGCGCGAGGGCGACGTGGTGCTGATGCCGCAGGGCTACCACCCGAACGTCGCGGCGCCGGGCGGCTCGATCAATTTCCTCTGGATGATGGCCGCGCATCGCGAGCGCGAGGATCGCCAGTTCGGCGTCGTGAACGTGCAGCCGGAGTTCGCGTCGGCAGGATCCGGCCTCGACAGGGGCCGAGCGGAGCGCACATGAGCGGCACAGAGGCGGCGGAATTCCAGCACCTGGACTGGTCGACGATCCCTTCCGAGCGGATCGACGGAGGGATCGAGCGCCAGATGATCTGCGGCAGCCAGCTGATGGTCTGCCGCATCCGGATCCCGCCGGGGATCGTCACGGCGGTGCACGCACACCCGCACGAGCAGATCACGCTGGTCGAGCGCGGCACGCTGCGCTTCATCGTCGGCGGCCAGGAGCGCCTGTCGTCGAAAGGCGACGTGCTGCATTTTCCGTCGCACTGCGCGCACGGCGCCGCGACGCTCGACGAGGAGGTCGTGCTGCTCGACATCTTCTCGCCGCCCCGTGAGGATTTTCTGGCCGTCGGCGGCGACGCCGGCGTTCGTCCGGGCTGAGCGCGGAAAGGCCGCGCACGTTCGTCGTCAGACAACCAACGTCTCGTTTCCATTTGGTGGAGCTGCTTATGAGTGCATC
Organism: Vicinamibacterales bacterium; assembly: GCA_035455585.1. Taxonomy (GTDB): domain Bacteria; phylum Acidobacteriota; class Vicinamibacteria; order Vicinamibacterales; family 2-12-FULL-66-21; genus DATIEW01. The sequence continues at coordinate 2,573 of DATIEW010000757.1, forward strand.
ACTTCAAATCCGTGACGCCGACAAGCGTGCCGCCCTCGAAGAGGTCCTGCAGAGCGTGACCTTCTTCCGCGCGAACCAGGTGCGGAACTTCCTGCGCTACATCTGCGAGATGGAGCTGGCCGGACGGGCGGCCGCCCTGCACGAGTACCTGATCGGGGTCGAGGCGCTCGGGCGCCCGACGGCGTACTCGACGGAAGACGATTCCAGCGTCCGGCGCCGCGCCTACGCGCTGCGGCAGAAGCTGGAAGAGGTGTACGCGAAGGAGCTGACCGACGCGCGGATCCGCATCGACGTGCCGAAGGGCAGCTACGTGCCGCGCTTTACCCCCATGTTCGAGGCCAGCGAGGAGGAAGTGGAATGCCGTCCGCGCATGTCCGCGTGAGGGGCGTGCTCCTGCTCGCCGTCGCGCTGGCAGCCATCGCGCGACTGCCGGCCGGAGCGCTGCAGCGTCCGGCGGGTCCCCCCGATCCCGCGCGCGCCGAGCGCCTCGCCTGGTTCCACGAGGCGAAGTACGGGCTCTTCATCCACTGGGGGCTCTACGCGATCCCGGCCGGCGAGTGGAAGGGGCGGAGGATCCCCGGAATCGGCGAGTGGATCATGTTCCGCACGCCGATCCCGGTTCGGGAGTACGAGCAGCTCGCGAAACAGTTCAATCCCGTCAAGTACGACGCGGACGCCTGGGTACGGCTCGCGAAGGATGCGGGCATGAAGTACATCGTGATCACGTCCAAGCATCACGACGGGTTCGCGCTCTACGATTCGAAGGTCAGCACCTACGACGTCGTGGATGCCACCCCCTTCAAGCGCGACATCCTGAAGGAGCTGGCCGACGCCTGCGCGAAGCACGGCATGCGGCTCGGCTTCTACTACTCGCAGGCGCAGGACTGGCACGATCCGAACGGCATCGGCAACACGTGGGACTTCGGCCCCGACGACAAGAAGGACTTCGACAAGTACCTCCGCGAGAAGGCCGAACCGCAGGTCCGCGAGCTGCTCACCGGGTACGGCCCGGTGGCGCTGGTATGGTTCGACACCCCGCGCATGATGACGCCGCAGCGCGCGCAGCGCTTCACCGACATCGTGCGGACGCTCCAGCCGAAAACGCTCATCGACGGCCGGCTCGGCGCGCGCGGCGACTACGTGACCACCGGCGACAACGTGATCCCGCCCGCCGTGCAGAGCGAAGCCTGGGAGGTCCCGGCGACGATCAACCACACGTGGGGCTACAAGTCGTACGACCACGACTGGAAGTCGCCTGGGATGATCACGTTCAAGCTCGTCGACATCGTGAGCAAGGGAGGCAACTACCTGCTGAACGTCGGCCCGATGGCCGACGGGATCATCCCGCAGCCGAGCCAGGACGTTCTGCGCGCGGTGGGCGCATGGCTGAAGGTGAACGGCGAGGCCGTCTACGGCGCGGGGGCCACGCCGTTCGGCGACGAGCTGGGAGAGCCAGGCTCCAAGGGTGCGAAAGACGTCAGGGGACAGCCGCTCATGCTCGCCAGGACCGAGTGGCGCGTCACGACGAAGCCGGGGAAGCTGTACTTCACCTTCTTCGCGGAGCCCCGCGTGAACCTTCCGGGCACGACCTTCACGGGAGCCTTCGAGCTGCCGGCCATGGCCAACAAGGTGCTGCGCGCCTATCGCCTCGCCGACAGGACGCCCGTGGATTTCAAGGTCGTCGACGGCAGGACGTACATCAACGTGGAACGACCGATCTACGACCCCATGGCCACGGTGATCGTGGTCGAGATCGACGGGGAGCGCGTCAGGAAGCCGGGCACTGTGGAGCAGTGACGGAGATCACCCGACGGGATCTGCTGAAGCTCGCCGCTGCCGCTCCGGCGGCCGCGTTCGTGCACGTGGCTGCAGGTGGGGCGCAGTCGGGCGGACTCGATTTCAAGCGGGTAGCCGCGGCGCCATCGCGCGCCATCGGCGTCGGCGGAGAGGCGCTCCCCGGCGTCAGGGTCTCGCGCGCCTGGGACGGTGATGTGTGCCGATCCACGGCGGTCAACGCGGGGCGGCTGCCCGTGCGCGTCCGCGAAATCGTGCTGTTCGATGTCAGCCACGGCCTCCCGCCGGAGACGCGGATGTACGGCGAGGGCTTCCAGATGCTGACGCAGACGGGCGGCACGATCGGCCGTCCGCTCGATCTGGGGAACTACACCGATCCGAAGCATTACCGGCTTCCCGAGCCGGCCGGCTCGCGCGTCGTGTACGGCGTCCTGACGCTGAGCGACGGCACCGCTCATCACGTCATGGCGTTCGGGTCGTGCCGTCGCTTCAACGGCGCGCTGCACCTGAGGCCCGAATCCCTCCAGGTCGTTGTCGAGACCGAAGGCCTCGAGCT
>DATIEW010000758.1:0-5199 GCA_035455585.1 Vicinamibacterales bacterium
AGGCCACAGTCCAAGGGGACGCGAATGCGGCCGCGGCCTCCACAGGATCGAGCAAGATGTACCATCCTGCGGCCCAGACAATATGGAAGACGGCAAAGGTCAGTGCCCAGCACGCCGCCGCATACGCGATCCAACGATGTCCCGGTTCCTCCTGCTTATCGTGCATACTCACCTAGCTGTAACGCATCTCAGCCGGAAGTACCGGTGAAGCGTCTTCTGCTGGATCTGCACGTCTTTCTCGACGTCATTCTGGACCGCCCACCCGATGCTGATCTCGCGGCGGCGCTGTGGGCAGCGATCGAACGCGGGCAGAGACACGGGATGGTCCCCGCCCCAGGGCGTCACGACGATCTTCTACCTCCTCGGGCAGGCTCGTGACGCAGGCGTCGCTCGTCAAGGCGTGGAACGTCTCATCGACGTCTTCGACGTCGCCCCGGTCGATGGCAGCGTCGTACGGAGGGCGCTCACGCTCGCCTGGCCCGGCTTCGAGGATGCCGTGTGCGCGGCCCCTGCGGAGGCCAGTGCTTGTCACGCGCTCGTAACACGCGACCCCGACGGGTACGCGAACGCACCGCTTCCCGTGATCGATCCAGCCACGGCGATCAGCTGGCTCACGCAGGAATAGGACCGGGGCTCCTTCGAGCCAGACGTGCCCGATCCGCTGAGGTCGGCGGCCTTCCGGCTAAGGCCGGAGGCGCCGGAACACGACTTTCCCAGCTACGAGCGTCATCTCGCACTGCAGGTCCTTCAGGCGCGCCGCGGGCACCTCGTAGAGGTTTCGATCCCACACCGCGACGTCGGCGAACTTGCCGGGCTCGAGCGATCCGACGACGGTCTCGAGGAACATCTGGCGCGCCGCCCAGATCGTGTAGGACCTCAGCGCCGCGCGGATGTCCACGGCCTCGGTCGTGCCGAACGGCGTCCGGCCGTAGGTTCCCGCCAGCGTTTCGCGCACGACGGACGCCCACAGGCCATAGCGGGCCGGATACGGCGTCACGCTGTAGTCCGACCCGCCCGCCCAGATGACGGCGTGCTCGAGAAACGACCGGAACGGCTCGAGCCGCTGGTTGCGCGTTCTGCCGAAGTTGCCCGCGTACGTGTCGCCGATCCACCAGAGAAACGGCGCTTGCGCCTCCGGGTAGCCCGCATCGTAGGTCTTCTGCAGATCGGCCATCAGTCGGATCGCCCGGTTGGTGGGGACGTTGGCGTGGATGATCGAGTGACGCAGACCTTTGACCGGGTTCGCCTTCAGCACCTCGGCGTACGTGTCCACGACGAGGTCGATCGCACGGTCGCCGACGGCGTGCGTGCCGACGTGGATGCCGGCCCCCGTGAGCATCGCCACCTGCTGCTTGTAGATGGCAGGATAGTCCTGGTTGTTCGCGGGATAGCCTTTGTTGCCCCTGTCGATCGACGTCAGGTCCCTGTTCCAGTCGTCGTACATCCAGGCGGTGCGTGCGCCGCCGCTGCCGTCCACGTAGAGCTTGACACCGGCCGACACCAGCCGTCCATCGCCGAGCGTCGCAGGCGCCCGTGGAGCAGCGGCAATGGAGGTCATGGTCTGTCGGATGGCCTCCATCGTGGCGCCGCCGCGCCAGAGCGTGGCGACGCGGACGCTCAAACGTCCCTCGTCCAGCAGCTGGCGGTACAGATCCCACTTCGCCTGGGTGACGTTCAGGTCCTTTGCGCCGGTCATGCCTTCGCGGTTGAAGCCGGCAATGATCCGGAGGACGTCGGCCCGCATCGCTCCCGCCCGGCCCCCGCCTCCGCCGCGCGCGATCAGGCTCGTAGCGCGCTCCTTCATGACGCCGGTCGGATTGCCGTCCGCGTCGCGGTCGATCGTGCCGCCCGGCGGATCTTCCGTCTCCTTCGTCACGCCGGACAGTTTCATCGCGAACGAGTTGGCCACCCCGTAGTGCCCGGTCGTGTGCGTGAGATAGACCGGGTGATCCGGCGCCGCCCTGTCGAGGTCCGCGGCCGTGATGTAGCGCCGCTCGGCGAGCTTGCCCTCGTCCCAGCCGCGGCCGCGCACCCACTCGCCCTTCGGCACTTTCGCCGCCCACGCCCGCACCTTTTCCACGACCTCGTCCATCGAGCGGGCGTCGCCGAGATCCAGCGTGTCGGCCGGCTCCGAGAAGTGGACGTGCGTGTCGATGAGCCCTGGCGTGGCGGTGCGCCCGCCCAGGTCGATGATCTCGGTCTTCTCGCCGATGCGGGCGCGCGCCGCGGCGGTGGATCCGGTGAAGACGATCCGGCCCCCCGTGACGGCCAGGGCTTCGACAATCGAGTCTCGAGCGTCCACGGTGATGATCGTGCCGTTCAGCAGCACGAGGTCGGCGGCGCCCGGCGTCTGCGAGACGGCCAGAACGCCCCCGAGCGGGAGGAGCAGCGCCAGGCGCGCGATCGTTGCCATGATCCGGGATTGTAGCGTCTCGAGCGCGTGTCGGCGCGGACGCCGAGCGGGACAGCCCCGATCGATCTCCGACGTCGACGCACGTCGCGAACTCCCCGACATCAGACCCGAAGGCTCCTCTCAGCCCACGGTCGATTCGATGCCGGCAGCCGGGGCGGGTGCGATGTTCTGATTCATCCGGAACAGGTTCGTCGGGTCGTACTTCGCCTTCAGCGTCGCGAGGCGACTGAGCTTCGCGCCGAACGCCGCTTTCAGCCCCTCGGCGCCCTCATCGCCGCCGAGATAGTTCAGGTAGGCCCCTGGCGCCGCGAACGGGCGCATGGCGTCGAAGAGCTCACGTGTCCAGGCGATGTTCCGTTGCGCATCCTTCGGATCGCTCCAGGCGGAGGTCACCACGAAGTTGTAGGGCCAGGTGCGATGGCCGAAAGCCGTCTCCGAATCCGGGACACGGGTCCACGCGCTGTTACCGTACTGCTCCAGGACGATCACCGTCCGCGGCGACGGGACGCGCGCGAAGAAATCGACGGCCACGTCGATGGCGCCGTCGCTGATTCCCTTGAGATAGCTCGATTTCCAGTAGCTGTGGAGACCGGCAGGCCAGAGGAAGTCGGCCATGCGCTGCGCGGCGTTGTACGGCATCGGCTGGAACATGTCGGCGAGCGGTGAGCCGTATTCGCGAAGCGGCCGCAGAGCTTTTTCACCCTCTTCCAGCGGCCCTGCGTACACGCCACCGAGGCCGGCGACCGCGGCCCCCCGCAGTGGCGGTGGCACCGTCGGCTCGTCCGGAAAGTGGAAGAGCAGCGCGCCCTGAGTGGATTCTTCGGGTGCCGCCGCCTCGAGGTCGCGCCAGCGGCGGATGGCCGTTGCCGCGGCGGCTGCGGGGTGGATCACGATGCCCGCCAGCACTGTGCCCACCGGATGGGCCTGGAATTCGAAGCAGGTGACGACGCCGAAGTTGCCGCCGCCGCCGCGGATAGCCCAGAACAGATCGGCGTTCTCACGAGCGCTGGCCGTGACGAGGCGGCCGTCGGCGAGCACGACGTCGGCGGAGAGCAGGTTGTCGAGTGCAAGGCCGTGCTTGCGCACGAGCCAGCCGAGTCCTCCGCCGAGCGTGAGGCCCGACACGCCAGTGACCGAGACGAAGCCGCCTGTCGCGGCGAGACCATGCGGCTGGAGCGCGTCGTTCACCTCGCCCCAGTTGCACCCGCCCTCCGCGCGGACGGTGCACGCGCGGGCGTCCACCCTGATGCCCTTCATGCGCGACAGATCGATGACGAGGCCGTCGTCACACACGGCGTAGCCAGCCACGTTATGTCCTGTACCGCGCACGGCGACGAGCAGATTCTCCTTGCGGGCGAGGTTCACCGCCTGGATCACGTCCTCCGCGTCCACGCAGCGGGCGATCAAGGCCGGCCGGCGGTCGATCGTGACGTTGAAGACGGCGCGGGCCGTGTCGTACTCCGGGTCGCCCGGGGCGATCAGCTTGCCGTGAAACTTGGAGTTCAACTGACGTACGGCGGATGACGCGATCATCGCAGCCCCCTTTCCATGTGTTGCACGCAGATGGCTGGGGCCCGGCGAAGACCGACGTTGCGAGGCGATCGTGGGCCTCGTTCTGTCGGATTCATCGGCTTCGGCGGCGGCCGGGTCCGGTGCGATCGCGTGCGGGACGCCATCGGGCGGGCACTACCCGGGCTTTCAGATGACGTCCGGAGAATCTTCGGGCGCATCCCCGGAACGAGACGGCTCTCTGGCGATGCCGCCGAGGGCAGCTGGTGGGCGTCTCCCGAATTCGGAGGCCCTGTGAGCCCTTCGGCTGCACGGGAAGGCGCGCCGGAGAGAATGCCGCTGGCCGTTCCAGGGTCGTCAGGGCCAGTATGAAGCAGGATCGGGCGCGACACAATCGGTCGCGACATTGACAGGACCATGGTGAGTGGACCTCTCCCGATGGAGTCCCGCACCGCGTTCCAGGACCTTCGGGCCGGAGCAGCGTTTTCCGCTCTGCGGCAGGTCCCGGCGCGCGTTCTCGCGCGCCAGCGGCCCCTGATCGACCGCTTCCACAATGGCGCGCAACCCATCGATCAGTTCGTATTCGAGGATCGCGACGGGGCTACTACATCGTCTACGGCGGCTGGCGCCACTGCAACATCGCGCGGCTGAACGCCGACTTCACGGGATTCGTTCCGCTTCCCGACGGCAGCATCTTCAAGGAGATCACACCGCAGGGCTACGTCGAAGGTGCCTTCATGCTTCTGAAGGATGGCAAGTACTACTTCATGTGGTCCGAAGGGGGCTGGACCGGACCGGACTACGCGGTGGCGTACGCGATGGGATCCACGCCGTTCGGCCCGTTCGAGCGCGTCGGAAAGGTCCTGCAGCAGGATCCTGCCGTGGCGACGGGCGCCGGCCATCATTCCGTACTCCACGCACCAGACTGACACAGAACGACGTCGAGGCCAGGGCAGCCGTTCAGGTGACCGTGTCCGGCCGGGAGCCGGCATTCGGCGCGGTCTGGATCACGGCACGGGTGGACGTCGACCGCGACGCCCGCCTCGTCACCTTTCGGGAAATCCGCATCCCGCGCGTCCGCTTCGTGGACGCGTCAGAAGCGGACAAGGCGTCGCTGGCCAGTTTCCTCGAGCAGGAGATGCCGAAGTGGAACCTCGTGCCCGAGATGCAGGTGAGGAGTATGGGCTGAGCGCCTCGACCCACGCGCTGCTCCAGCGGCCGGGACGACGGTGGCTGCGCCGGTGAGGATACTATAATGACTGAGGTATCACGTGTCC
>DATIEW010000759.1:0-4530 GCA_035455585.1 Vicinamibacterales bacterium
GTTCCGCCCCGGAGAGGGCAACTGCTCGAGCGCCAGTCGATCGAGGGTGCCCCCGGTCGAAGCGGTCGTCGTATCGATGACCGGCGACTCGCCCATCACCGTAATGGTTTCCTCGAGGGAGCCCGGTTCGAGCACGAAATCGATCGTGAGAAACTGCTGAGTGGCGAGAACGAGTCCGGTCCTCTCGGCCGTCTTGTACCCGCTCACCTGCGTCTTGAGCGCGTAGGTGCCGGGCGGTACAGCCGGAAAGTTGTACTGGCCGACCTCGTTGGTGACGGTCTCCCGCGAGACATTGGTGGCCTGGTTGGTGAGCGTCACCGTGACGCCGGGGATGACGCCGTTCGCGTCCGTCACGAGGCCGCGTATGCCGCCAGTGAACGTCTGGCCGCGCGCCGTCGTGACCGAGACGATCAGCAGGAGCAGAGCAGTTACAACGCACGTTTTCGCCCGCATAAGCACCCTCACTTCCTGTCTGGTGAGTGGACCGACGTCGACTGTTAGTGTGGTATGAGTGCTCGAGGCGCGATGATGCGGCGAATACTACGCCTTCCACCTGTTGGCGACAAGGGGTAGTCGCTTGGAGCTGAGCCGTTGTCGGGGACGAGGGGACTGGCGCGATCCGGCCGGACAGCTCAGCTACGGTAGGGTATGGTCCTCCAGAGAGCCGATGTCAACGTCCAGTCTCCGGCTTCCAACTCCCAACCTGCCCAGTGAGTGCTTTTGGGACTTGGGAGCTGGAGACTGGTCGTTGACACGCGCGAAGCGGGGTCACCGGAGGTTCGTCCGGGCTTCCATCCGCCCGTCGGTGGCTTGTCGGAAGAACGTTTCCCAGTCGCCCCGGATCCGGTCGATCTTCGCGACATCCGCGCCCGCGGGGCTGCGGCCGCCGCTCGTCACGAACAGGAACGCCTGCCGATGCACGCGTGGCGACTCGGCAGACGAGGGCACGCGCGGCCCGTGGATCGCGATCACGTCCTGGATCAGGACGTCGCGGCGCGTGCCGTTGAACGTCACGCCGATCTGCGGGGAATCCGTGCTCGTGCGCGACGGCGACGAGTTGACGGCGCTCTCGACGTAGAAGAACGGTGGGACGTCGGATTCCGGGAGGAGTCCCATCGCGTATTGATCGAGCAGGCTGTAGCGTCGTACGGCATCGACCGTTCGAAACGATCCGCCGCCGAGGTCCTGGATGTCGTTGCCCTCCATGACCGACGCGTCGGAGTCGAAGAAGAAGCTCCAGTGAGCCTGGCCGCGGCCGAGCAGCGCCTCCGAACGCCGCTCCGAATGGTCACGGAACTCCAGGAAGGCCAGCCAGCGATGCCCGACTTCCTGTCCGAGCACGCTGAGCGTGGTGTTCTCGCCGAGGAACTTCTCGACGGGGTCGTCGGGGTACTTGCCGATGAAGTCCATCACCGCGAGGCTGCGCAGGCGGCCGGCGCTGCCGAAGTCCAGCGAAGCGTCGAAGACGCCTGTGCCGATGCCGCGGATTTCGTTCGCGACGGTCGTCTCGTAGGCGAACGCGTCCCGGATGAGCGAGGCGTCGGTCCAGATGATCAGCTGGTCGTAGTCGTCCGGGTGCGTGCGGTAGAACTTCTGCGAGACGGCGACGGTGTCCAGTTGGCCGCGCTCGGCGAACCGCTCGCCGACCGCCCCGGTGCCGCCCGGTGTGGGGCCGCCATCACTGAGGTTCACCGCCTGGAAATCGCCCGTCCGCCCGGGCGAGACGCCGACGACGGCATCGAGGAGGCCGATCGCGTCGCCGTACTTCATCTCGATCGTGCCGTCGGGCAGCAGCGTCGCCTGGACGGTCGTCACGCGGTTGGAGTCGAATCCGCGCACGCTGCACCACGTCACCGTGTACTCACTCTCCACCGCGTGCGCGAACACGCGGCCGCCGGCGCTTGGATCGAGATCGGCGAGGAATGGCGCGACGCGCGGAGGCCCGGTGAGGAGACGCGCGACGTTGCGCTCGGTGCTCGCCCGATCCTCCTCCTCGAAGGTGATGTTGCCGTCCGAGTTGACGAACGCGTCCCGCTGGCTGGTCCCGTAGAACGGAAACGCGAATGGCACGTCCACGGGCGCGCTGTCATCGTCGGTCAGCGAGAGCGGCGTGCCGAGCGTGGACCGGAACGTGCCGTCGATGCGGCGCACGTCGTAGCCGCCGGATGCGTTGCGCGAAAAGCGCAGACCGGCTCCCCGGAGGTCGAAGGCGTTTGGCTGGGCGATCAGGTCGCCCTCGTCGGGCACGACGGCGATCTCGCCGATGTCGATCGCGTCGACGGTCGGGGCCGAGGGCGCGGTGAGGGCCGGCGTGGCACGGACGACGGCGCGCTGACGATGCGTCCAGAGCGCCTCCAGGTAGCGCCCCCGCGGATCGCCGTCGATGATCCGGCCCTTGCGGGCGGCGCGCTCCGGGTCCACGGCCTGTCCGGTCGCGAAGTGCGCTTCGGCCGCGGCCGCACTGCACGGATTCTGCATCGTGGGCGGCGGCGCCGGCGCCGGCGTCCCGATGCCGCCGCGGCCGTTCTCGTCGCAGGCCGAGAGCCACGCGATCAGCAGCGCCGCGATTGCAGCGCGGATACCCCGCCTCATCCCCCTCCTCCAACTTGACTCATGACCAGTGCCGTCAGACAAGTCCCTTCTTCTTTGGCGCGTCACGCGCAATCAGTGTACCGGAACCGGCGCCAGGCAGCACGTGTGACTGTGAGTGGTTGGAAAGGCATTCCCGTTGATGCGGCGGGCCGATTTCTGCTACATTGTATAAATCACGCCGTCCTCGCGTCCTCTGGGGTTGCACAACGGGGACGCCTGGCCGGATGGTCGAACGCCGCCTGCCATACGTCAGCTGCAGGTCCCATGTCCCAGAGCTCCTGCCAGAACCGTTGGGAGTTGGGGATTGGGAGTTGGGAGTTGACGACGAAGGAGAGATGACCGAAACCCTGGGCGATTTCGAACACCTCGTGCTGCTGGCGCTGGTCCGACTGGGCGATGACGCCTACGGCATGACCGTCCGGCAGGAGATCGAAGCGCGGACGGGCCGCACGATCTCCCTCGGCGCCGTCTACACCACGCTCGACCGGCTCGAGCGCAAGGCCTTCATCCGGCATCGGATCGGTCAGCCCACCGCAGAGCGCGGCGGACGGCGGAAGAAGCTCTACAGGCTCGAGCCCCTCGGTGCGCGTCTGCTGCGCGAGACGTCGAGGGCCTACGAGCGGATGACCGCCGGCTTGAAGAAACGGCTGGAGACGTTGTGAGCGGGCGGCCCGGCGCGCGACGCCAGCCTCCACCCGTCGCCGGATGGCTCCTGTGGCGCCTGCTGCCGCGCGGCGATCGCGAGTTCATCGTCGGGGACCTGGTCGAGGAGTTCCGCGAACGCGCCGGCCGCGCCGGGCGTATCCGGGCCAGGTGCTGGTTCTGGAGACAGACCGTGTCGACCTTGCTCAGGCGGCGCGCCGCCGTCATGGGGAGCACGCTGGACCGCGAGGGCGGCTACCGGTGGAACAACGCGATGCAGCACCTGGGGCAGGATCTTCGCTACGCGTTCCGGCAGCTCCGCCGCAGTCCTGGACTGGCGCTGAGCGTGATCGTCACCCTGGCCCTGGCCCTCGGCGGAAGCACGGCGATCTACAGCGTGCTGCGCGCCGTGCTTCTGCGGCCGCTGCCCTACGCGTCCGCCGACCGGCTGGTAGCAATCCGGGCGGATGTCGAAGGATTCACGAACGTTGGCGTGCTGTCGGCACCAGAGCTTGCCGACCTGCGGGAGCGGGCGACGGGTGCGTTCGAAGGGTTCGCCGGCATCTGGGGGACGTCCGGCGCCCTGACCGGCGACGATCCCGAGCACATCGCGCTCGCATGGGTCACCGCCAACACGTTTCCGCTCCTGGGCGTCGACCCGATTCTCGGCCGGGCGTTCCGCGACGCGGACGATCTGCCAGCGTCCGAGCGCGTCGTGCTGATCGGCGAGGAGCTCTGGCGACGACGCTACGGCGCCGATCCCGCCGTGCTTGGCAGACGCGTCGGGCTCGACGATCACAGCTACACGGTCGTTGGCGTGATGCCGGCGAACCTGCAGGTTCCGCGCGGCGCGTTTGCGCTGGAGCTCCGGCGCTACGATGCCTGGCTGCCACAGCGATTCTGGGAGAACCGCGACCAGCGCTGGCTCGGAATCATCAGCCGTCTCCGCCCCGGGATCTCGCTCGCGAGGGCGCGCGATGAACTGGCTGCGGTCGCCGGCGATCTCTCGCGCGCCTACAGCGGGTACTCCGGCCAGGACTTCCGGCTGACCGCGGTTCCGTTGCACGGCGATCTGGTTCGAGGCGTGCGACCGGCGCTGATGGCGCTGTCGGGAGCGGTGGCCTTCGTGCTCCTCATCGCCTGCACGAATGTGGCCGGTCTGCTGCTCGCGCGCGGCGTCGGGCGCGAGAGCGAGGTGGCGATCCGCCGTGCGCTCGGCGCCAGCCACGTGCGCCTCGCGACCGAGCTGCTGGCCGAGAGTCTCGTCCTCGCGATCGCCGGCGGACTGGCCGGATT
>DATIEW010000760.1:0-2157 GCA_035455585.1 Vicinamibacterales bacterium
CGAGGATATTGGGCATATCTGAGCGACGAGCAACGCAGCGAGCGGGATGCGCCGCACGCGACTCATGTCGCGAAGCACTGGGTCGGGACACCAGCTCGCAGTCTGCCCCCGAGATGCGATAGTCTGTTGCGCGGTGCCGGCTGGTGCCGGTCACCGGGCAGATTCAAGGAGTCTCGATATGAAGAAGGTTAGCCTGTTCGTGGGATTCTGCGTGGCGCTGGCGCTGTGTTCGGTTGCCGGCTCGAACGCCGCCACCGAGGAGGTGACGCTGAGCGGCACGATCATGTGCGCGAAGTGCTCCCTGAAGAAGGCGGATGCGAAGGAATGCCAGGACGTCCTCGTCACGAAAGACGAGTCGGGCAAACTTGGCGAGTACTACATTGCCGCCAACGACGTCTCGAAGAAGTTCGGCCACACCTGCAAGGGCGAAGCGGCCGCGACCGTGACCGGCGAGGTGAGCGAGAAGGACGGCAAGAAGTGGATCGTCGTGTCGAAGATGGAGAAGACCAAGCAGTAGGCTCGGCACCCAGCCTGGAGGTCCTGTGCTGCTGACGCTCTGAGTTGGAAGTTGGCAGTTGGAAGTCGGGCGTTGAGCTTGACCTCCCTGCCCCGGCTGGAGTATTCGTACCTGTGATGCTGCGCTGGCTCGAGATCGGCTGCACCTGTACCCGGCCCATGAGGGCCCCAACGCCGATCGTGTGCACACGCAGCGGACAGATCTGAACCTGACTCAGGCGCCTGCCGGCACCGGTTTTCGAGGGCCCGGAACGAACGTTCCGGGCCCTTTTTCGTTTTCAGGGAGTACCCATGAAGGCTGCCATCCGCCGGACGGCCTCGCTCGAACGACATGCGGCGGATTCGATCGAGTCCGGCATCGGCCGCACGCCGCTCGTGCGCCTGCGGCGGTTCGAGCCGAATCCGGATGTCGCGCTCTACGCCAAGCTGGAATCGCGGAACCCGGGCGGATCGGTCAAGGACCGCGCGGCGCTGGCGATGATACTGGACGGCGAGCGCAGCGGCGCGCTGCGGCCGGGCCGCGTTCTGCTGGACGCGACGTCCGGCAACACGGGAATCGCCTACGCGATGCTCGGCGCCGCCCGAGGCTACCGCGTGCGGCTCTGCGTCCCTGCCAATGCCACGGCGGAGCGCCTGAGCCTGCTCCGGGCGTACGGCGCGGACCTCGTGCTGACCGACCCGATGCTGGGCAGCGACGGCGCGATCCTCGAGGCGAGGCGCCTCCACGCGTCCGCGCCCGGTCGCTACTTCTATGCGGACCAGTACAGCAACCCGGTGAACTGGCGCGCGCACTACGAGACGACGGCGGACGAGATCGTCGATCAGACGCGCGGACGCATCACGCACTTCGTGGCCGGGCTGGGCACCAGCGGAACCTTCGTCGGCGCGGGCCGCCGCCTTCGCGAGCTGAACGCCGCCATCACGCTCGTCTCGTTCCAGCCGGACTCGCCGCTGCACGGCCTCGAGGGCCTCAAGCACATGGCGTCCGCGATCGTGCCCGCGATCTACGACCCGCAACTCGCGGACGTCTCGCTGACGGTGGCCACCGAAACCGCCCATGCGCTCGCACGCCGGCTGGCGCGCGAGGAGGGCCTTCTGGTGGGACCATCCAGCGGCGCGGCGCTGGCCGCGTCCCTGGAAATCGCCGCGTCGCTGCGCCGGGGAGTCGTGGTCACCATCTTCCCCGACGGCGGCGACCGGTATCTGTCGGAACGCTTCTGGACCGAGACCGACGAGGATATCGGAACTGCCGTTCCGGCCCTGCGAATCTCCCCCGCTGCTCTCGCGGAGATTCGCGCGGCCTCCGCCGCTGCCTATCCGGAGGAATGCTGTGGAGCGCTGCTAAGCGGCGCACGCGGACAGGCGGACACCGCCCTGCCGCTCGACAACGTCGCCACAGCCGGGCGAAGGCGCCGCTTCCTCGTCGGTCCCGACGCGTACCGGCGGGCCGAAAGAGAGGCCGATCGCAGCGGGAGGATGCTGCTGGGGTTCTATCACTCGCACCCGGATCATCCAGCCGAGCCGTCCGCTTTCGATCTCGAGCACGCGTGGCCGAACCTGAGCTATGTGATCGTGCCCGTCAGCGCCGGCCTGGCGGGCGACGCGCGGTCGTGGCGACTCCGCGCGGATCGATCGCGATTC
>DATIEW010000761.1:0-10510 GCA_035455585.1 Vicinamibacterales bacterium
CCCGCAACTGGAACACCCTCAACCAGATTGCCAAGGCCTTGATAAGGGATAAGGGGGCGCAGGCGCAAGGCTGAGCCGCAGACGCTTGAGGGTCGAGAGGCGACGACGACCTCTCGACGCTCAGGCGGGGACGGCCGGCACGATGTTCTGGTTCACCCGGAAGAGATTCGCCGGGTCGTACTTCGCCTTGATCGACGCCAGCCGCGCGTAGTTGTCCCCGTAAGTCGAGCGGACCCGATCCTCCGCTTCGTCGTCCATCATGAAGTTGACGTAGGCGCCGGCGAGGTTGAAGGGGTGCACCGCCTTCCAGTACCCGCGCCCCCAGCTCTTCAGCGCGTCGGCCTTTTTCGGATCCTGGTCGATTCCGGCGATCACCATCGACCAGGTTGCATCGCGGGCGGTCCACGCGGTCGCCTCCCGCGGAACACGCCGCACTGCCCCGTCGATCGGGTAGAGGTGCATCAGCGACAGCTCGCTCGGCGCCCTGGCCGCCTGCGCGATGTGCACGTCGATCGCCTCGTCTGGCAGCGACTTCACGAAATCGCCCTTCCAGTACCACTGGAGGCCCTTCGGGAAGAACGGATCGAACAGCGCCTGAATGGCAGGGAACGGCATGGCACTCATCCAGTTGAACAGGGGCGGCGGCAGCGCGCCGAGCAGGGGCGCCATGGCCTTCTCGCCGTCCGCGGAGGCGCCGTTGTAGCACGAGATCACGGCGCAGGCGCGCCTGCCCCACGCGTCCTTCGGGAAGGGATCCATCGATGGCACCGTCTTCAGGCCGACGAAGGCGCCAAGCTCTTCGGGCGCCGTGGGGAGGAAGTCCCGATACGTCCGCATGATGGCCTTCGCGTGAATCGCGTCCCAGAAGATCGGACCGGCGTAGACGATGCCCGCGGGATGCGCCTGGAACAGGAAGCTCGTGACCACGCCGAAATTGCCGCCGCCCCCGCGCAGCGCCCAGAACAGGTCGG
This sequence comes from Vicinamibacterales bacterium, assembly GCA_035455585.1. Classification (GTDB taxonomy): domain Bacteria; phylum Acidobacteriota; class Vicinamibacteria; order Vicinamibacterales; family 2-12-FULL-66-21; genus DATIEW01. Next base: position 972 of record DATIEW010000761.1, read on the forward strand.
GGTGTTCCTTCGGGCTCGCCGTCACGAACCGTCCGTCGGCCAGGACGACATCGGCCTCGAGCAGGTTGTCGATCGTGAGACCGTGCTTGCGCGTCAGGTAGCCCGTCCCGCCGCCGACCGTGAGGCCGGCAACGCCGGTCGTCGAGACAATGCCGAAGGGAACAGCCAGACCGAACGCATGAGTCGCGTGATCGACGTCGCCCGACGTGCACCCCGGGTCGACGCGCACGGTGCCGCTCGCCGGATCCACGCGCACGCCCCTCATCATCGACAGATCGATCACCAGACCGTCGTCGCAGCTTCCGAGGCCGGGGCCGCTGTGGCCGCCGCCGCGGACGGCAAGGAGGAGGCCCTGCTCGCGCGCGTAGTTCACGCACGTCACCACGTCGGCGGCGTCCACGCAGCGGGCGATCAGGCGCGGCCGCTTGTCGATCATCCCGTTGAAGAGCGCCCGCGCGCTGTCGTAGTCCGCGTCACCGGACCTGATGAGCCGTCCTCGAAGACTTTTCTCGAAGGTATTCTGATCGGGCATGTTCAGATCTCCAGCCGATGTGTGTACCACAAAGTCGACGTTGCGCTCAACCTGAGCGAGAGCGTGACAACACCCAATCTCCAACTCCCAACTCCCAAGACACGGCAATCGGCGCGTGCGGGAGCTTGGGAGTTGGCGGTTGGGAGTTGGAAGTTGACGACGTCACCGCTTCAGCAGGGCGAACTATTCCTGGCGCAACGCCGCGACCGGATCGACCGACGCGGCGCGGAGCGCCGGCACGTAGCATGCTGCCGCCGAGACGACCAGCAGCAGCGTCGTCACGCCGCCCGTGACTCCAACGTCGATCGGCGACAGGCCGTAAAGCACCCTCGACATTGCCAGCCCCATGAGGAGGGCCAGCAGGAACCCGATGGCCACGCCTGCAAGCGACAGCCGCATGCCTTCACGCACGACGAGCTGGAGAATCCTGCGGCGGTCAGCGCCGAGCGCCATCCGCACGCCGATCTCCTGCGTTCGCCGCGCCACGGCATAGGACACGACGGCGTAGAGCCCCATCACCGCGAGAAAGAGGCCGATCATACCTTGCACGGCGGCCATCGACGCCCCTGCGCGGAGAGGCATGAGCCCGAACACGCTGTCCTGGATGTGGTGCTCCATGGTCCGCACGTTGAACACTGGCAGATCCGCATCCATCTCGCTCAGGAGTTGGCGGACCGGTCCTGCAAGCGCCAACGGATCCGATGTGGAACGGACGATGAGGGTCGCCGGCGAGCGGTACGCCTGGGAGAGCGGCAGGAAGAAGTACGGTCGCGGCTCCTCGCCAAGCATCACGTACTTCCCGTCGCGAACCACGCCCGCCACCTCGAGCCAGTTTCCGTTCCGTCCCTGGCGGAACCGCCGGCCGATCGCCTCCTGCCCTGGCCACAGCCGGCTGGCCATCGTCTCGTTCACGATGGCCACCCGCCGGGTGTGGAAATCGTCACGGCTGTCGAATACGCGGCCGCGAACGAGAGCGGTCCCGGTCGTTCCGAAGAAACCCGGGCCGACGATGTTGTTGGCGACGGAGATGTAGCCGTCGCGCGCTCCCGGGATGGCATCGCCGGTCCCCACTTCGGAGAAGTGGATGTTGTAGTCGAACGGCACGTGAACGGCGACCGTGGCAGCTTCGACGGCTGGCAGTGCCGCAGCCCTCGAGACCAGCTCGTCGAGGAACTGACGGCCGCGCTCGTCGCTGTACTGCTGGAGTCCCAGGTCCACCGACAGCATGAGCAGACGTTCCGGCCTGAAACCGAGGCCAACGTTCTGCATCTGCCTGAGGCTGCGCACGAACAGTCCCGCACCGACCAGCACCACGAGCGACATCGTCACCTGGCCGATCACGAGCAGATTCCTGAGCACATGACGTGACTGACCTGCGATGCTTCCTCCCTGCTTCAGGGACTCGACGATGTCGAAGCGCGTCGCCGATCTTGCCGGCCAGGAGCCCGCCGCCACGCCGGCAACCGCCGAAACGGCCAGCGTGAACACTGAGACTCGCCAGTCCCATGGGTGATCCTGGTTGATCGGAATGTCTCCCGCCGGCGCGAACGCAGCCAGCGCCACGCCGGCCCAGCGTGCCAGCAGGAATCCAAGCAGCCCTGCTGCCGAGGCGAGGATCAGGCTCTCGACGATCTGGAGGCGAACGAGACGGAAACGGCTGGCGCCGAGGGCGGAACGGATGACGAGATCACGCTGTCGTGCAGTCGCGCGGGACAGCGTCAGGTTGGCGACGTTTGCGCAGGCAATCAGCAGCACCAGTGCTGCCATTGCGGCGAACAGCGCCGCGAACACCGGGAGGAACCCGACCATGCTCGGATCGGGCCGCGCGCGGCTCTCGGGAACCACCACCGCACGGGTGCCCTTGTGCTGTTCCGGATAGTCCGACGCCAGCCGCTCGAGGATGACTTCCACCTCGGAACGGGCCATCTGCACCGTGGCGCCCGGCATCAGCCGACCCATGACCCGCCATGCGGCAGCACCCCGGTTTTCAAGGAGCGCGTCGCCGTTCTCCAGCAGGGTGCCGAGGGAGCCGGAGGGCACGAACGCGCTCACGGCCATGGCCCAGGAGAGCCCGGTGAAGCTCTCCGGGGCGATGCCCGCCACGGTGAAGGTCTGCCCGTTGAGCGTGATCGCCGTGCCGACCAGGCCGGGATCGCCGCCGAAGCGGCGCTGCCAGTAACGGTAGCTGAGCACGACCGTCGGCGCCGTGCCCTTGCTCTCGCTGTCGGCCACGGGAAACTCGCCAAACACAGGTGACACCCGGGCGAGGGTGAAGTACGAGGGAGACACCACCTCGATCCAGGTCCGCTCCGGCGCCTGACCGCGGGCGCTGATGTGCACGGGCGTCGGCATGTACGCCGCCAGGTCCGAGAAAGCGGTCGCGCCTTCGCGCATGTCGCGGTAGTCCGCGTACGAATAGCCGACGGCAAGGCTCACCACATCGGTGCGCTGAAGGATCATGACCAGCCGGCCGGCGTCGGCGACCGGCAGTGGCTGCAGGAAGAACGCGCTGACGAGCGAGAACAGGCTCGCGTTGACGCCGATGCCCAGAGCGAGGGTGAGCACGGCGACCGCCGTGAATCCCGGATGATTGCGCAGACTGCGCAGCGCCTGACGAACATCATCCATCGCGGAACCCCCGGAAGCGACCAGACATTCAGCCCGCCGCCCGTGGATCTATCTATCACACCTTCACACAGAACCGATCGGTCCTGTTTGAGGCGTATCTGGTCAGCGGGTCCCAGCGCGCTAACCAGATGCGTTGAGACTTCCACTCCGCTCCGGGCCTCGCCATGTCACCGGACAGGCAGCGATGCCAGCCATTCGGTTTCGGCGGTGTCCAGAGATTGACCGAAGGCGGCCTGGAAGCGCTCTCGGATGACAGATCTACTGTCGTTCCTTCCACTGATTCGAAAGAAATCTTTCACCGGGTCGAGCCCGTGACGATCGATGAGAAACTTCATGTACGATCCGGCTTCGCGATACGCGAGCGTGGCATCCGAAATGGCACGGAAGGCACTGGTCTCGACGCACTGATCGAGCCGCAGGAGCTGCCCGGCGGCGCGGTATTCGGCTGCCGCCTCGTGGACCTGCTGTCCGTTGAACCGGGACTCGAAATCTCCGACGGCTGGATCGGTCTGAAAGGCCACTGCGATTCCTTCGTCGAAGAAATCAGACGGCCGGCCGATACGTGCGGTGTAGACATGGATCGGCTCGTGGTTGTTCCACGAGAAGAGCGTGTGGACCGTGAAGCTCTCCGGCTCCGCGAACCCGTTCGTGTTGCCCCGCCCGGTGGCCTCCCGCATCTGCTCGCGGCTCCGGTACTTGTTGTAGATGATCTTCTGCGGCAGCACAATGCCGAGCTGAGCCGTCGCCCAGGCGTGGTGGGCTTCCTGCTTGTCGACCTGCGGGTTCTCGCCCGGCGAGAATCGAAACGAGAAATTCTCCGACTCGAGCGTGGCGGTCAGAACGTCGCTCGGCGACGACGGGTTCGCGCCGCACGCCGCCGGCAGCAGGGCGGCGATGAGGAGTGCGTGAGGACCGCGGATATAGTTTAACATTGAACAATATACTATCGGCCGGCAGGGACGTGTGTCAAGCTTCGTTCCAATGAACCGCGCCAGTCGAAACGTGCGTGAGGAGCCTGCTGCCGGGCGGGTCGCGCTCCGCACCTTCACCAAGTTCATGCGGGCGCACAGCGCGCTGACCTCACGGCTGCTCCCGACAATTGCGGGACATGGCCTCACCCCGACGCAGTTCGGCATTCTGGAGGCCCTCCATCACCTCGGTCCGATGAATCAACAGATCATCGGTTCGAAGCTGCTCGTCTCGAAGGGCAACATCACGATGGTCATCAGCAACCTCGTGCGGGAGGGGCTCGTCGCGCGCCGGCGCGTCTCCGGCGACCGCCGTCAGAAGCTGATTGTCATTACCGCGAAGGGGAGACGGCGGATGCAGCGCGTCTTTCCGGATGTCGCGCGGGCGATCGTCGGGGAGCTGTCGGTCCTGTCAGCCGCTCAGCAGGAGCAGCTGGGCGCTCTATGCCGGCGGCTCGGCCAGGGTCGAGGCCGGGGGCATCGGTGAGACCAGACCGCGCCGTGTCCACGTCGGGGACTCAGCATGCCCTGGTTCCGGCGTCCCGAGATGCCGCGGCACACCCCCTTGAGTGAACCCAGGAGGGGCCGGCTGCGTAACTGGAGGCAACCAGATGACGACTCTGCTCCAAGACCTAAGATTCGGCGCTCGACTGCTTCGCCGCCAGCCCGGCTTCACGTTCGTGGCCGTCCTGGTGCTGACCGTGGGCATCGGCGCCACGACCGCCGCCTTCAGCTTCGTCAACGCCCTGATGTTGAAGCCCCGGACAGGGGGCATCGACCAGGAGCTGCTCGGCGTCTACAGCCGCCACCGCGAGCGCCGGGACGACTACCGCGCGTTCGGCTGGGCCGACTACACCTGGCTGCGCGACCGGCGCGACCTCTTCCAATCGTTGACGGCCCACGGGTTCGGCCTCGTGGGCTTGAAGGAGGGCGAGGTCACCAGGCGCGTCTTCGCCGACATCGTCTCTGCCAACTACTTCGAGACGTTCGGCGTCACACTGCCGCTCGGCCGCACGTTCACCGCGGAGGAGGAACGCCCGGGCGCCGACATCCCGGTGCTCGTGCTCAGCCACGGCGCGTGGATGCGCCTCGGCGGGACGCCCGATATCATCGGCCGTCAGGTTCGCGTCAACCTGCGGGCCTTCACCGTCGTCGGTGTCGCGCCGCAGGGCTTCGGCGGGTCGATGGTGCTGGCCACTCCGGAGATCTGGGTGCCGACGGGCATGTACGAGACGATGGCGTTCGACATCAGGAACGAAGGGCGGAAGGTCTCGCTGGCCGACCCCGAGTTCCGCGAGCTGATCCTGGTGGGCCGGCTGCGGCCGGGCGCCACGATCGAATCGCTGGGCGGGCCGCTTGCCGCCGCCTCGCGAATGATGACGGACGAGAACCCTGCGGCGAACAAGGACCACGAACTCCAGCTCGCGCAGTTGTCGCGCCTCTCGGTGAGCACCCGGCCGCAGGTCGACGATGAATTGACCGGCGTGGCGGCGATGCTGCTGTCGCTCGCCGCGGTGGTGCTGTTCATTGCATCGTTCAATCTCGCCAACATGCTGCTCGCGCGCGGCCAGGGCCGGCGGAAGGAATTCGCCATCCGGCTTGCGATCGGCGGCGGACGTCTGCGGCTGGTGCGGCAGCTGCTCACCGAGAGCGTTCTCCTCGCGCTCATTGGCGGCGTGGGCGGTGTGCTGCTGTCGTGGTGGACCACGCGATACGTCTTTGCCACGATGCCGCCCATCCTGCCGATCTCGCTGGCGTTCGATTCGACGCCAGACATTCGGGTGCTGGCGTCGACCGTGGCGTTCTCGCTGCTCGCTGCCGTCGTCTTCGGTCTTGGACCCGCCTTGAAGCTCGCGCGCGCCGACGCGATGCCCGAGTTGAAGGATCTCGGCGGCGAACTGGTCGCTCGACGGACCTCGTGGCTCCGCTGGCTCACGACCCGCGATCTACTCGTCATGGGGCAGCTGGCGCTGACGTTTCTCATGCTGACCGCGGCCGGCCTGTTCGTCCGCGGCGCGCTCGAAGCGGCCAGGTCCGATCCGGGCTTCACTCTCGACCGCGGCCTGATCGTCAACGTCGATACCTCGTTCGGCGGCTACGACTCCGAGCGCAGCCGGACCTACTATCGCGAGGCGCTCGAGACCCTGCGCCGCACACCGGGCGTGGCGGCGGCCGGGTTTGCCTCGCACATGCCGTTCGGCGAATTCCAGTTCTCGACCGGTGTCCAGCTGCCGGGTCCGCAGATCACGGGAGACGATCCATCCGGGTTGCTGGTGGACGCGACGGTCGTCAGCATCAGTTCGCGCTACTTCGACGCGATGGGGATTCCGATCCTGCGCGGGAGGGACTTCACGGACGGCGAATCGTTCTTCGCGGGCGGCGAACCGCTCGCGATCATCGACGAGACGCTGGCCCGGCGCCTCTTCGAGAACGAGGATCCGGTGGGCCGTCAGGTACAGCGGTCGCGGAACGGCGTTCCGGTCGTCCTGCGTGTCGTCGGCGTCGTTCGGGGCGTGCGGCCGGACCTGTTCAGCAACGGTCCGGAGCCGTTCATCTACCTTCCGTTCGGCCAGCAGTTCCAGGCCAACATCTACCTCCACGCCCGGACCGGGGCCCCAACGGCGGCCGCCGAGACGGCGCTGCTGCCGGCGGTCGGGCGCGCGCTTACCGCGCTGGACCCGGCGCTGCCCTTCGTGTCGCTCGAAACGCGGCCGATGTTCCGGGAACGGAATCTGCTGCTCGCCCTCGTGCAGACGGGGGCGTGGGTGTTTGCGAGCTTCGGCGCCGGAGCGCTGTTCCTGGCGGTGGCCGGCGTCTACGGTGTGAAGTCGTATCTCGTGTCGCGCCGGACCCGCGAGATCGGCATCCGCATCGCGCTCGGCGCCGAACCACACAAGGTTGTAGGCATGGTCGTCGGCGAAGGACTGATGCTCGTCGTTGTCGGGCTCGTGGCGGGTGTCGGGCTCTCGCTGATAACCGGCATGCTCGTCCGGGGCGTTTTCTTCCAGGGCCGTGCGCTCGACGTCCCGGTCATCGCGCTGTCGGCCACGACGCTGACGCTGGCAATCGTGACGGCAAGCTGGCTGCCCGCCCGTCGCGCGACGCGCGTCGATCCTGCCGCGGCTCTCCGCGTGCAGTAGAACCGCCATTGACCCGCGGACGCCAGTACGTGCACAATTGACATGTCGATCATAGACATGTCTAAACGTAAATCGGACATTCCGCGCGGGGCCCTCGACCTCCTCATTCTGCGCACGCTCGACACGATGGGCGCGCTGCACGGCTACAGCATCGCGCGGCGCATCGAGCAGGTCGCGGGCGGCACGATGCGCCTCAGCCAGGGCGCGATCTATCCCGCACTCATCCGCCTCGAGCAGCAGGGCTGGATCCGCACGAAGTGGGGCACCTCCGAAACCAACCGAAAAGTCAAGTTCTACGCGCTCACCCGCGCCGGCGCGAGGCAGCTGCGTATCGAGATCGCGGACTGGGAGCAGTCGGCGGCGCTCGTGGCGCGGTTCCTTGGAGCGAAATCGTGAGAGGCGCGCTGCAGCGCCTGCTCGCCCTCTTTCGCCGCGACCGGCTCGATCGCGAGCTGGAGAACGAGGTCGGGGCGCACCTCGAGCTGGCCGAGCGCGATGCGCGCGCCGCGGGCCTGTCGCCGGAAGAGGCGCGTCTCGAGGCGCTCCGGCGCTTCGGCGGCATCGAGCAGATGAAGGAGGAGCACCGCGACCAGCGCAGCGCCCGATGGATCGAGGACCTGCTCCGCGACGTCCGCCACGGGCTGCGTGCGATGCGCAGGACCCCCGCGCTCTGCTCGACCATCGTCCTCATCCTCGGCATCGGCATCGGCGCGAACACGACGATGTTCACCGCAATGCAGGCGATCCTCGTGCGGCCGCTGCAGTATGGGAATCCGGACCGGCTGGCGGTCGTCATGCACCAGGGGCGCTTCCCGGTGTCGTTCGCGAACTTCATCGACTGGCGGCGGCAGAACCGCACGTTCCAGGCGATGGGCGCGGCCGAGTTCTGGCAGCCCAACCTGGGGCTCGTGGACGGAGCCGAACGCATACTTGCCGTCCGTGTGAGCGACGACATGCTCCCGCTGCTCGAGGTGCCGTCGCTGTACGGCCGGCTGATCGACGAGGCCGGCCCCGATGGCGGCAACGAGTACCGGGTCGTCATCTCCCACGGGCTCTGGCAGCGGAACTTCGCGAGCGATCCCGATGTCGTCGGGCGGGAAATCCGGCTCGACGGCAGGCCATACACCGTCATCGGCGTGATGCCGCGCGATTTCGCGTTCCCGCCGTTCTGGGCGGTCGGGGCCGAACTATGGGCGCCACTGCCACGTGCAGATCCGCCGGGCAGTCGCACCTCCAACAGCCTGCGCGTGTTCGCGCGGCTGGACCCGAAGGTGTCGATCGAGCAGGCGCAGGCGGACATGGACGCCATTACATCGGAACTGGAGGCGGCGTTTCCAGGCAGCAACCGCAACGTCGCCGTCGTCCCGCTCAAGGAGCGCGTCGTCGGCGACACGCGCCTCGCCCTCGTCGTCTTCATGGCCGGCGTGGCGTTCGTCCTGCTGATCGCCTGCGCCAACGTCGCGCAGATGCTGCTCGCGCGGGCGGCGTCCCGGCGGCGGGAAGTGGCGGTCAGGCTCGCACTGGGCGCGACGCGGGCGCAGATCGTCCGGCAGTTCCTGGTCGAAAGCCTGATGCTGGGCCTGCTGAGCGGCCTCACAGGTCTGGCGCTCGCCGCGGCCGGCGTCCGCCTGCTGGTCATGTTCTCGCCGGCCGATCTGCCGCGTGCCGGCGGCATCCAGATCGATGCGATCGCGCTCGGCTTCGTGATGGTCGTGTCGATCTTCACCGGCCTGGCGTTCGGACTCGTTCCCGCGCTGCATGCGACCCAGCCAGCCATGAACGACAGTCTGAGAATGGGGCGAGGCACGACGCCGGATCGTCGGCAGGGCCGGCTCCGCGATCTGCTCGTCGCGTCGGAGATCGCGCTCGCGCTGGTCCTGCTGGCCGGCGCCGGCCTGATGGTGCGCAGCATGTCGGCGCTTCAGTCAATCGACCCGGGATTCGATCCGCGCGGTGTCCTGGCGCTGGCCGTCTCGGTGCAGGGAACGCCACACGCTGTTCCGGACAGGCGGGCCGCGTTCTATGCCGACCTGCTCGAGCGGCTGCGGAGCCTGCCCGACGTGCAGGCTGCGTCGGCGGTCAACCACCTGCCGGTCGCGGGCGACCTCTGGACGAGGGGATTCGTGATCGAAGGGCGGCCCGACCCCCGCCCCGGTGAAGGGCCGGCGGCAGCGTATCGCGTCGTGCTGCCCGGCTACTTCGAAACGATGGGGCTCCGGCTCGTGCGGGGGCGTGACTTCTCGGACGGCGACTCGCGCAACGCGCCGGGCG
>DATIEW010000762.1:0-7316 GCA_035455585.1 Vicinamibacterales bacterium
CTGGGCGCCCGTGTCAAAGGACGCCGGCTCGCCATCCTGGACGAGAGCCGTTTCGGTCGCGGTGTACAGACGCCTGCCGCCTGGAGCGATCGTGAGGCTCTCGAAGCCCATGTTGGCGCGGACGCCGCGCGACGGCGGGCCTGTCGGGTTGGGGCTGAACCGATCGCGAACCTCCAGCTGGCGGACGAACTGGCCCTGCTGCCCGTACTCGATGAGCGCCGGTGGAACGCGCGGCTCTAAGCTCCCGATCCCTTCCGAGGCTACGAGTACGTTGCCCGAGCGCAGGATTGCGATGGCTTCGGAGTCAGCGGCGGGTGGGCCCGACGGAGCCCACTGCAGCGGGATGGAGTCGGTGGGCACCACCCGGAACGACGCTCCCTCACCGCTGACACCGAATCGATACATGCGGCTGCCATCGCGATCGTCCGAGATGCCCAGCAGCTCCGTTCCGCCCTCCAGAGCCGCCAGCCCCGAGATACCCCCGAAACGGAGCCCGATGACAGGCGGGAAGCGGCCGAGCGGTGGAATGCTCCATTCTCCGGCGAGCCGCAGTACTGAGAGATCATCCGGCACCGGCGCGCGAACCACCGCCGGGGGCGTCTTCACACACGAGACGAGCAGGAAGAGTAGAAGGGCACCCGCGAGCCTTCTCATTGCGCGGGCTGGGTATCCCCCTGACTCCGGGGACCGCAACATGTTGTGGAACGGACTCCGGTGCTGGGCGGCCGCAGTCCTTGGAGCGAGCCGCCACACCGCGCAGGGGGAAAACGGGCGACGCGATTCCTGAGTCAAGTGGATACCCAGCTTGAGCGGTTCGCCGCTCGCTTACTCCGATCATGCGTGTTGATTCGCCGTACGGGACACATGGCTCGCGGCGAAGCCTTTCAGCGTCCGAAGGACGATCGGCTGGCTGGGGCCAACGACGGGTCGTCGGAGGCTCACTGCGCCGTGCTGGAAAGGCCGCGAACCGCGAAGAGATGGCGCTCGCCGCGAATGAAGATCGTCCCCTGTGCCAGCGCCATCGAGGCGTATACCGGCTCACCGATCGAATTGGTCCGTATGACCTCGTGGACGGGCCCGGCTTTGATGACGAACGTGTCGCCGTCCTCGCTCGTCATCAACAGCCGATCTCCATAGGCGACGAGCGAGGACGTGAAGGTTGCGGGCACCGGCGGACGCCCGCCCTCGTAGAGCATCTCACCAGTGAGCGCGTCGAGGCATGTGATGAGGCCCGCGTCGGTCATCAGGTACACGTACTTACCGACGGCGATTGGCGACGGGACGTATGCGGTGCCCTTGTTGTACCTCCAGACGATCGCCGGCGACTCCGTGAGATCTCCATCCCCGCCCGGCCGGATCGCCATCGCGCGCTTGGCCTGGCTGCCGGCCGTGAAGAACACGAGGCCGTTTCCGGCCACGGCGCTCGGAATCGGATGGCTCTGGACGCCTCTTGCGTACCAGAGTTCGCGACCCGTCCTGGGATCGTACGCCGTGACCCGCTCGGCCCCGGAGGTCACGATTTCGATTCGGTTCGGGGTGCGTACGAGGAGCGGCGTGGCCCAGCTCCGCCGGGTCGATCTCTCCTGACGCCACACCTCCCGCCCGTCTCTGCGATCGAGCGCCACGATGAACGACCCTTTTCCCATTTCCTGGTCGCACAGCAGGATGATCAGGTCCTCGAAGAGGATCGGCGACGTCCCCGGGCCCAGGCCCGCCTTCGCGATTCCGCCGAAGGACTTCTGCCAGACGAGCTTTCCCGCGAAGTCGTACGCGTACAGCCCGGCCGATTCGAAGAAGGCGTATACCAGCTCCCCGTCGGTCGCCATCGTGGGTGAAGCGTAGGTGTTCTTCCGGTGACGGTCGTCGTACATCGTGCCGTCGTAGGGTGTGTGCTCCCAGACCTGTTTTCCGGTCTTCGCGTCGAACGCCAGGACCTTGAGTGCGTGCAGCCTGTCCGAGCCGACGCTGTCGGGATGCAGGTAGCCCGGCTTGTGGTTGAAGTCCGGGTGGATCGGAGGCTTGTGGTCTGCGGGTGCCGCGCCCCCTTCGACCGAGGTCGTCAGGAAGATGCGGTCTCCCCACACGATGGGCGACGAGTGGCCGCGGCCAGGTACGGGTGTCTTCCACGCGATGTTCCGGTCGGGCGCCCATTCCTCCGCGTAGGTCGCCCCCGCCGAGACGCCGAGACCCTCGGGGCCGCGCCACTGCGGCCAGGTGTCGTCGAGTCCGGTGGCGGGGACGGACACCGAGGCGGCAAACAGGGTCATGGACAAGCCGAGAGGAAGGACCGCGCGCATCATGGTCGGAAGGATACTCGATCACCAACCTCCGTTGTACGACCCCCAGAGATGGACCTTCGCGGGGGGACACGGTGTGAACCCCGTCATTCCAGGAGCGAAATGAACTCGCCGAGCACCATCGCTGTCGCGCCCCAGATCTGGTGGCCGTGGAGGTCGAAGTAGGGGTACTCCACGGAGACGCCCTCGCGAATCCGGGTTCCGCGCCGGATTCGGGTGGCATCCCGCAGGTCGTCGATGGGGACCTCGAGGATCTCATCCACCTCGTGGGGAGCGGGGGCGAAGGCTGGACGCTGCTCCGAGATTCCAACGACCGGATGGAGCGTGAATCCGCTGACGGTCACGTGCACCGGCGTGAGCTCGCCGAGGATCTGCACGGAGGCTGGATCGACGCCGATCTCTTCGGATGCCTCGCGCAGCGCGGCTTCGGCGAGGGTCTCGCCGGGGTCGATGGCGCCGCCCGGCAGGCTGACCTGGCCGGCGTGGCGCGCCAGGCCGCTCGCGCGTCTCGTCAGGGGCACCACTACCTGACGGCCGCGGGGATAGACGAGGAGCAGCGCCGCCGCGATGCGCGCGTCCGGTGGAAAATAGCCAGGCTGCCACCCGGGTCCCGGAGGCTCCGGCGCGAACCGGAGCTGCGCCTCGATGCCCGGGAGCGTACCTGCGAGGCGCTGGCTCAGCGCCCGCCGGATCGTGTGCAGCGGCATGATGCGGCACCCGCTCATTCGGCGGACGCCATAGCCGGTTCCGTCGTGGACATGCCGGTGGCGCGACACATAGCAGCACTTTCAGGGTACTTCAGGTTGCGCTCGCGCCCGCGCCGCCTGCGGCAAGGGGTGATGGCAAATGGGCAATGGGCAATGGGGCGATGGGCGATGGGCGATGGGCAAGGCACATGAGTAAGGGAGGGGGCCTGCGCGACACGGCAGCGGCGAATCTGCGATGCTATCGGCATGGCCGAGTCAGCTCCGGGCTTTCCTCAGATCGATGAGCGGGTTGGTCGGGCCGTCCTCGACCTCGTCCGCGGCTGTACGTTCGACGACTTCATCCTGGCCCCGAAGCAGAGTGTCACACCAAGGCGCGACCCTTCGGTGATCGACCTTTCCTGCCGCCTGTCGAGGCGCATCACACTGCAACGGCCCATCGTGTCGGCCAACATGGACACCGTCACGCGGGCGCCGATGGCGATCGTACAGGCCGAGGAGGGGGGCATCGGGATCATCGATCGCGGCTTCCGTCCGGGCGACATCGGGCCCCAGGTCCGCGAGGTGGAGATCGTCAAGCGCACCCAGCACGGCGTGATTCCGGATCCCTACAGCATCTCCCCTTCCGCCACGCTGGCCGACGCGGCCCGGCTGATGTCACGTTCGCGCGTCGGGACGCTGGTGGTGGTGGATGCTGCCCACCGGCTGAAAGGCCTTCTGACGGAGCGGGACCTGCGCTTCGTCGGCGGCGGCGACGCGCTCGTGTCGGAGCGTATGACGCCCGTCGAGCGCCTCGTCGTCCACAAGGGCCCGCTCGCGGCGGAAGACGCCGAGCGCATCATGGTCGAGCACAAGGTCAAGAAGCTCCCGCTCGTCTCGGATGAGGGGCGGCTGATCGGGCTGATCACGGCGCGCGATCTGATCCGGCAGCGGCGTCTGCCGTTTGCCACGCGCGATGCCCAGGGCCGCCTCCGGGTGGGCGCGGCGATCGGCGCCACCGGCGACTACCTGGAGCGGGCGGCGGAGCTGATTCGCGCGGGCGTCGACGTGATCGTCATCGACATCGCGCACGCACATTCGGTGGTGATGGACCGGGCGCTCGCCGAATTCCGGCGCCGCTTCGGCGATTTCGAGGCCATCGCGGGCAACGTCGCGACGGCCGACGGGGCGCGCTTCCTGCTCGAGCGCGGCGCCGATGGCATCAAGGTTGGCGTCGGCCCCGGCGGCGGCTGCACGACCCGCGTGACGACCAGCTTCGGAGTGCCGCAGCTTCAGGCGCTCGTCGAGTGCCGCCTGGCCGTCGGCGGCTCCGGCGTGCCGATCATCGCCGACGGCGGGATTCGCCGGCACGGGGCCATCGCAGAGGCCCTGCTCTGCGGCGGCGACACGGCGATGCTCGGCAGCGCGTTCGCCGGAACGGAAGAGGCGCCGGGTGAAATCGTGCACAAGTCCGTCGTGCTGCCCGAATCGCAGAAGAGCGTGAAGGTGCCGTTCAAGGTGCTGCGGGGGATGGCATCGATCGAGGCGATCCGCGATCGCCTCGACGTCGAAGACGCCGACACGGTGGAGCTCGAAGCCATCGGCGCCGAGGGCATGGAGATCAGCGTTCCGGCCCGCGGCTCCGCCAGGACAATCGTCCGCGACATGATCAAGCACCTCTGCTCCTCGATCAGCTACGGCGGCGCCTCGAGCCTCGCGGAGCTGCGGACCGCGTTCTGGACCGATCCGTCGAAGTACCTGATCCGGCTGTCCGGTCCTGCGCGCCGGGAGTCGTACGAGCGCTGATGAAGACGGACGCCCGGCTGCCGGGATGCCGGAATGCGAGCGTTGTCAACTCCCAACTTCCAATTCCCAACTCCCAAATGGGAGTGCCTTGGGAGTTGGGGTTTGAGATTGGGGGTTGACAAGGAACACACACTCTAGAATGGACGCAGTGCAGATCGCTCTCCGGATAGCCGTCACGCTCGTCCTGCTCAAGCTGCTCGTCTGGTGGCTCGAGCCGCGGATGGCGTTCTTCCCGATACGGGGAGTCCAGGCAACGCCGGCAGCCGTGGGCCTGCCGTTCAGCGACATCACGATCGACACCACCGATGGCGAGACCCTGCACGCCTGGTGGCTCGAACACCCTGAGGCCACGGCCCAGGTCGTCTACTTTCACGGCAACGGCGGCAATCTGTCTCTGTGGCTCGACATTGCGGTCCAGCTGCGGCGTCGAGGGTTCAGCGTGTTCGCCGTCGACTACCGCGGCTACGGCGCGAGCACCGGAACGCCGAGCGAGCGCGGCCTGTACCGTGACGCCGAGGCATCGGCTCGCGCCTTCGAAGAGCGGTATCGCCGGCCGGGCAGCCCGGTGGTCCACTGGGGCCGATCGATTGGCGCGCCCGTGGCGGCGCACGCAGCCAGCGTCGTGGCGCCTGACGCGCTCGTGCTCGAGACGCCGATGCCGGATGTCAGATCGGTCCTGCGCTCGAACCCCGTGATGTGGCTGCTGAGTTTTCTGTCGTCGTATCGATTCCCCACGTCGCGGCTGCTCGAACGATACAGCGGCCCCCTGCTCGTCGTGCACGGAGACGCGGACTCGATCGTGCCCTTCAGCGCGGGCCGACGTGTGTTCGAGGCGGCTCCCACGCGCCACAAGACTCTTCTCGTCGTCGAGGGGGCAGGTCACAACGATCTGCACGCCGTGGACCCCCGGCGCTACTGGCGCGGGATCGACGCATTCGTCGCTACGCTGCGGGAGGAGCGGACGCCTCACTGAGCTTTTCTACCCGCCGTTCTCGCCTTCTCCGAGAGCGGGTCTCTCCATGCACCTCTGGGAAGCTGCGAGCCTGGCCGTCTTCGCGTATATCGGCGTCCTGGGGATGCTGCGCGGCCGGACAGAACGGGGCCTGAGGCTTCTCGCCGGCTCGGCGGCCGGTCTCCTGCTTACCCTGGTCATCGCCTACGCAGGCTATCGACCCTGGCTGCACGACTGGGTGGGGCCGCCGGCGCTTCTTCTGGCCGCCTACTGGACGAGCGGCGCGCTGTTCGTAGCGCCGCGGGCGGGACAGGAGCGCGTGCTGATGGCCATCGACCGGATGCTCGGTGTCGCCGCGGCCGTGCGTCTGATGCCCCGGCCACTCGTGGAGCTGCTCGAATTGGGGTACCTCAGCATCTATCCGCTGATACCCGCGACGCTCATCGTCTATCGGCTGTGGACGGACGACCCGGATCCGGCGCGCTTCTGGTCGGTCATCCTGATCACGGACTACGTGTGCTTCGCGATGCTCGCGTGGGTGCAGACACGGCCGCCGCGAGCGCTGGAAGCCGGCGAGCCGTGGACGTCCACCCTGCGCGGCCTGAACCTCCGGCTGCTGGGGACGGCCAGCATCCGGGTCAACACCTTTCCGAGCGGACACGCCGCCGAGGCACTGGCGACCGCACTTCTGGTTTCAGACGCCCCGCTTCCTGCCGTGCTGGCTGTATGGGGAGCAGCTCTCGCGGTCTCGGCCGGGGCGGTCCTGGGCCGCTATCACTATGCGGCTGATGTCGCGGCGGGCTGGGCGGTTGCCGCCGCCGTCTGGTGGGCCGTCTAGGCAGGCTGCCGAAGACGGCAGCCTGAAGGAAAAAGGGCCCTTCTTCCTTGTTCCTTCTCCCTTATCCCTTCCGGAGGTCCGGGGTCCGGCGCGGTCCCGGGTCTTGTCGCACCAGTGGCGGCGACGGGATAAGATAGGCGCACACCGGAGCCGTGGAGGGATCCATGACGAAACGCTCGAGCATCGCGTGCGCCGCGGCCGTTTGCGCCGCCGCTGCGGCATCGTTCGCGGCCGGCGGACCGACCGTCCTCGTGGCCCAGCAGGCAGCCACGACCCAGCGGCCGCCCGCGCAGTCCCGGGAAGGCCTGAGTCCTGCGCCGGCCCGGCGCGCCGGGGAGGGGCGCGGCCCGTTCAACACCTTCGTCATTCGCGGCGCGATGATGATCGACGGCACCGGCGCGCCGCCTCAGGGCCCGGTCGACATCGTCGTGCAGGGCAACCGGATCGCCTCGATTCGGGGCGCCGGCACGCCCGGGCTGACGATGCGCGCGAACCGGCCGCCTCAGAACGCCGATCACGAGATTGACGCGACGGGCATGTACGTGATGCCCGGCTTCGTCGACATGCACGTGCACGGCGGCGGCGCGCCCAAGAACGCGGACGCCGAGTACGCGTACAAGCTGTGGCTCGCGCATGGCGTGACGACGGTTCGCGGCGTGTCGCTCGGGCCGAACGCCTGGTCGGTGCGCGAGAAGGATCGGAGTGCGAAGAACGAAATCGTCGCGCCGCGCATCTACAAC
>DATIEW010000763.1:0-4692 GCA_035455585.1 Vicinamibacterales bacterium
CGCAATGTGTCGTCCGTCGGGTGAGAAGCGCGGATGGAAGTTGATCGCGGCGCCGCTGTCCGCCGTCAGGCATTCGGCCGTCCCGCCGTCGGCCGGCACGCGGTAGATGTGCGCGAGCAGGTCGAATACGATCCACCGGCCGTCGGGGGAGATGTCCGTCGACATCCAGGTGCCCTCCGATGTCGTGAACTCGATGTCGCGGGTCGTGCCTCGCGCCATCGTCGTGTCCCACGCGGGCGCGCGGTCGCGCGCCTCGTCGCGCTGCGGTTCCTGGGACCTGCCTTCGGGCGTGGAGGCGGTCATGACACCGGCGGCGACGGCGGCGAGAACGGTGAGGTACGAACGCATGGTGCCTCCTGGGACAATGAACGCGGCTGCGCGCGCGGCCACATGATAACTCCCTGCCGATCGTCGTGTGCCTTTTCCCTTTTTCCTTCAGGCTGGGCATTCTTCAGCCAGCCTGTCAACTGGAGTCCGCGTCACGGATGCGCTATGCTGCGAGGCTCTGGAAAGTGGTGACGAGTCAGCGGCGCGAGCGTGAGCGAGCGCTGGCAGGCGGTGGGGTGGGGCCCCACCGCACATCAAGAGCGGAGGTCACTGCATGCGTGGATCGTCGTGGGTCTTGGTGCCGATCGTTTCCGCAGCACTGGTCGCGGTCCCGCTCGCGCAGGGCGGCGCCGGTAGGCCGGCGCCCGTCAAGGTGGACCCGCGCGCCGAGCGGCTCAGGGCCGAGGCGGTGGCCGACGTGGAGTCCATGAAGGCGTTCACGCAGCAGATGGTCGACTCCATCTTCAGCTTCGCGGAGCTGGGCTTCCAGGAGTTCGAGACCCATCGCTACCTTGTCGACATCCTCAGGAAGAACGGCTTCACGGTGCAGGAGGGGATTGCCGGCATTCCCACCGCCTTCATGGCCTCGTGGGGATCGGGCCGCCCGGTCATCGCGCTCGGGTCCGACATCGACGGCATCCCGCAGGCGTCGCAGAAGCCCGGCGTGGCCTACCACGATCCGTTGATTGAAGGCGCGCCAGGCCATGGCGAAGGACACAACTCCGGACAGGCGGTGAACGTTACCGCCGCCATCGCCGTGAAGAAGATCATGGAGCGCGAGAAGCTGCCGGGCACGATCCGCGTCTGGCCGGGGACGGCCGAGGAGCTGGTCGGGACCAAGGCGTATTTCGTCCGCGAGGGCTTCTTCAAGGAGGTCGACGTCGCGCTCTTCACCCACGTCGGCAACAACATGGAGGTCTCGTGGGGCGATCAGTCCGGCACGGGTCTCGTGTCGGTCGAATACTCGTTCCGGGGCCAGACGGCCCATTCAGCCGGCGCGCCCTGGCGCGGCCGCAGCGCGCTCGACGCCGTGGAGCTGATGAACATCGGGTGGAACTACCGGCGCGAGCATCTGCCGCTCGAGCATCGCTCCCACTACGTCGTGACCGACGGCGGCGATCAGCCCAACGTCGTGCCGCGAACCGCCTCGGTCTGGTACTACTTCCGGCAGACGACGTATCCGCGGATCAGAGAGCTGTGGCAGATAGGCGACGAGATCGCGAAGGGCGCCGCGATGATGACCGGGACCGAGCTGCTGCCCACGCGGGTGCTCGGCAGCGCCTGGCCGCGGCATTTCAACAGGACCGTCGCCGAGACGACGTGGGCGAACATCCAGAAGGTCGGGTTGCCTGAGTGGAGCGTGGAGGACCAGGCGCTCGCCAAGGCCCTCCAGAAGGAGCTCGGCGGGCGCGAGCAGGGCCTGTCGGTCAAGATCGGCAACGAGCTGCAGGGGCCCGTGCGCGAGAATCGCGGTGGCGGGTCCGACGACATCGGCGACATCTCCTGGGTCGTTCCGACCGTCACCCTGCGCTTTCCATCCAACATTCCTGGGCTGCCGGGCCACAACTGGGCGAACGCGATCTCCATGGCCACCCCCATCGCTCACAAGGGCGCGACGGCCGGCGCCAAGGTGCAGGCCATGACCATGCTCGACCTCGTCCTCCAGCCCGCGCTCGTCGAACAGGCCTGGGACTACTTCAAGAATGTCCAGACGAAGGAAATCAAGTACGAGCCGCTCATCCGGCCAGAGGACAAACCCGCCATTCACCTGAACAGGCAGATCATGGACCGGTTCAGGCCGGAGCTGAAGAAGTACTACTACGACCCGTCGCGGTACAAGACGTACCTGGACCAGCTGGGAATCACGTATCCGACCGTCCGGAAGCAGGCGTCTCCAGGGGAAGTCGATCGGTTCTGAACCGCCCGTACTCTCCGCAGCCTCCGCACACCGTGCCGCCGTGCGGTCCCACTATAATGTCGGGATGCCTTGCGGCTCCTGCCGCGCTGCCCCTGTGATTCACGCCACGGCCTGCGTCGCCGGGAACTCACGCTCGACGTCAAGGAGTCGCGCCGTTCGGGTCGACCTCGATAGCGCATCACTGCGCGAGCGCTGCCGCTTCGGCTGCGTACCTCACTCGTAATGCCGGAGGACACACGCGCCGCACGGGGCATGCGCGACCTATTGCCCGAGGACGTCCGACGCCGGGACTACGTCATCGGCATCGTCAAGGACGTGTACGGCCTGTACGGCTTCGAGCCGCTCGAGACGCCCGCGCTCGAGAACATCGGGACGCTGATGGGCAAGTACGGCGAGGAGGGCAACAGGCTCATCTTCAAGGTGCTGCGGCGGGGAGAGCACGAGGCCTCGGGCGAGGCGGACCTCGCGCTGCGCTACGATCTCACGGTTCCGCTCGCCCGTGTCGTGGCGGAGCACCGTGGCCGCCTGCCGCGCTTCTTCAAGCGGTATCAGATTCAACCCGTGTGGCGCGCCGACCGCCCCGCGCGCGGGCGGTACCGTGAGTTCTACCAGTGCGACGTCGATACCATCGGGTCGCGCTCGCTGGTGGTGGAGGCGGAGCTCTGCGCCGCGGTGACCGACGTCCTGCGCCGCCTGGGGTTCAGCAGTTTCGTGATGCGCCTCAACCATCGCGGTCTGCTCGGGGGGATTCTCGAGAGCGCGGGGATTGCCGGGCCGCTGCACGATCAGGCGCTCATCGCTCTCGACAAGCTGGACAAGATCGGCCGTGAGGGCGTCGAGCGCGAACTGCACGCGCGCGGCGTGCCGGCAGAGGCAGCAGGGCGTCTGCTCGGCGGCTTCACGTCGCGACAGGCGGCCGGCGGCCGCGCCGGCAACCAGGACACGCTGGCCTGGGCTCGCGCCGCCGTCGGCCAGAACGAGGCCGGTCGCGCCGCCGCCGACGATCTGGCCGAGATCGTCAGGCTGTGCGCCGCCACGGAAGCAGGCCGGCACGTCGTCGTCGATCCGTCGCTTGCGCGGGGACTCTCGTATTACACCGGTGCGATCATGGAGATCGCGGTGGATGACCTGCCGGGCAGCCTGGGCGGCGGCGGGCGCTACGATGGACTGGTCGGGATGTTCCTGGGTGAGGACATCCCGGCGTGCGGGTTCTCCCTCGGCCTGGAGCGGATTCTGGTCGTCATGACGGAGCGCGGGATGTTCCCACCCGGCGCGCAGGCTGCCGCCGCGGACGTGATGGCCACGCTCTTCGAAGGGGAGCCCATCGACGATGTGCTGCGCCTGGCGGCCGCGCTGCGGGCCGCCGGAACGCGCGTCGACGTGTATCCCGAGGCGGACAGGCTCGGGAAGCAGCTCAAGTACGCCGCGGCCCGCGGCGTCCGGCTGGTGCTCATAGCCGGAGCCGACGAGCGGGCGAAAGAGGAAGTCACGATCAGGGACATGGAGACCGGAGAGCAGACATCGGTGCCGAGGGCGACCGTGGTGGAGCGCGTTGCGGCGAGCCTCTTGCGCCCGCGGCTTCCCGGCGTGAAGCAGTCATGAACGAGCCGCTGGGTACGCTCGCTCGAACGCACACCTGTGGCGCCCTCACTGCCGCCGACGTCGGCCGCGACGTGGTCCTGCTCGGCTGGGTTCACAGGATCCGGGATCTCGGTGCGCTCGTGTTCATCGACGTCCGCGACCGCTACGGCGTCACACAGATCGTGGCGCGCGACAGCGAGCCGCTGGTTGCTTCGGCCAGACGGCTGCGCGCCGAACACGTCGTGGCCGTCGTCGGCCGCGTCGAGCGGCGCTCCGCAGAGACGGTGAATCCGAAGATGAAGACGGGCGAGATCGAAATCGCAGCCCGGGACATCAGACTGCTGAACGACGCGAAAACGCCGCCGTTTCCGATTGCCGACGAGACGCCTGTGTCGGAGGACACGAGGCTCAAGTACAGGTATCTCGATTTGCGCCGGTCACGGATGCAGCACAACATCGCGCTCCGGCACCGCGCGACGATGGAGATCCGGAAGTACTTCGACGAGCAGGGGTTTCTCGAGATCGAAACGCCCATCCTGACGAAGTCCACGCCCGAGGGCGCGCGCGACTACCTGGTGCCGAGCCGCGTGCATCCGGGCGAGTTCTACGCCCTGCCGCAGTCCCCGCAGATCTTCAAGCAGATCCTGATGATTTCGGGCATGGACCGGTACTTCCAGATCGTGAAGTGCTTCCGCGACGAGGACCTCCGCGCCGACCGCCAGCCGGAATTCACCCAGCTCGACATGGAAATGGCTTTTGTCCAGGCCGAGGACGTGATGCAGGCCGTCGAAGGCTGCGTGGTGGAGATATTCCGCCAGGGCATCGGCGTCGAAATCAAGACACCCTTCCCGCGACTGGGCTATCAG
>DATIEW010000764.1:0-4383 GCA_035455585.1 Vicinamibacterales bacterium
GAGGCGCATTTTTCCGCGCGTAGGCCGAGGCGCCTTCGGGCCGACGTGCTTCGGCGCCAACCCGCTGACCGCATCTGCACACCCTCCGAGTTGTGAGTCCCGATTCCCTTTCCAGCTCATGTCCTGCTACGCGCCAACTCCACCAACTTCTCCGCCGCCATGTTCCCGCCGCTGACGATGGCGACGACGGGGCCGTCGACGTGGATTGCCGCATCGAGCGCGCCACTGCGAACTGCAGCGATCGTGGCCGCGCCGCTCGGCTCCGCAACGATCTTGGCGTTGCCGAAGGTCCACAGCACGGCCTCGATGATTGACTCGTCGGTCACGGTGACGACCGCGTCGGCGAACCGGCTCACGTGCGCGTAGGTCAGGTCGCCGGGCCGCACCGGCATCAGGCCGTCTGCAACGCTCACCGTGCGCGGCAGCGTGACGGGATGCCCGGCCTCGAGAGAAGCCTTCATCGCCGCGGCGCCTTCCGGCTCGACGCCGACGACCTTCACGCCCGGCGCCGACTGCTTGATGGCCGCCCCCGTTCCGGCGGCCATGCCCCCGCCGCCGATCGGCACCAGCACGGCCGCCACCTCCGGGATCTGCTCGAGGATCTCGAGCCCGATCGTGCCCTGACCCGCGATGATCCACTCGTGGTCGAACGGCGGCACCATGGTCAGGCCGCGCGCCGCCGCCTCGGCTTCGGCCCGTTCACGCCGATCGGCCGAGGTCGTGCCGGCGAAGATCACCTCGGCGCCGAAGGCTTTCGTGCCCTCGATCTTGATGGACGGCGCCGTGGTGGGCATGACGACGACCGCGGGCGCGCCCAGCTCGCGGGCGGCGAGCGCCATGGCCTGGCCGTGGTTGCCCGAGGAGTAAGTGACGACCCCGCGCGCGCGCTGATCGGGGGTGAGCTGCGCCACCATGTTGTAGGCGCCGCGGATCTTGAACGCCCCGGTCGCCTGCAGGTTCTCGCACTTGAGGAACAGCGGCCGGCCGGCCGCGCGCGAGACGTCGACGAACGGCGTGACGCGGGCGATCGGCCTGATGCGCTCGGCGGCCTCGCGGATCGCGGCCAGCGTCACGAGGTCAGTGGTGACAGGCGTCGTCAAGTGCCAACTCCTTGCAATGCTGAATGCTGAATGCTGAGTGCTGAATGTTGAATGTCGAATGTTGAATGTTACTCCCAAGCTCTCCTGCCGGGACGGCCGACAGCAGCTTGGGGGTTGGGAGTGTTTCGAGCTCCTGGTCCGGAACCCGGCTGACCGGTTCCTCGACACGCTTCAGAGAGAGTCGGTTGTCGAACAGCACCGCCAGCTCCCGATCCGAAAGCCGACGGACCTCCACCGGCGCGAGCCCGGTGGCGCGCCGAAGCGCGCCGTAGAACGCCCCGATGCTCCTGTAGCCGGCCCCCAGCGCACAGACCTCGACCTTCGATCCGGGTGCGCGCAGCTCCCCGATGTCAGTCCAGGCCTTTGCTGACGGAATCAGCCGTGCCGTTCCAAGAGCTGGAGGGCTTCCGCGGACTCGACCCCTGGCGAAACGAAAGGCCTCAAAGCGTCGATGAAAACCGAAAACGACGCGTCGTCTGGTGCCGCCCCCTATGAAGGTACTACCGCGCGCAGGCGGCGCGGGCGCGACTTTCTGTCGCGCCTGCCGCCTTCTTCGAACTTGGAAAGAACCGGACCCCGGACCGCGAACCGCGGACCGCGGATCCGCCCACGCCTACCGGGCCACCGTATCCGTCGTCTTCCTGGCCGGAGCGTTCTTGACGTACTTGTCCAGCCAGTTCACGGTTTCGGCCAGCGTGTGGAAGACCGATTCCCGCGCCGAGTAACCGTGCGACTCGTGCGGAAGCGTGACGTAGCGCACCGTGGCGCCGTGCCCCTTGAGCGCCATGTAGAGCCGCTCCGACTGGATCGGAAATGTGCCCGAGTTGTTGTCCGCCTCGCCGTGGATCAGGAGGATGGGCTCGTTGATCTTGTTGGCCTGGAAGAACGGCGACATCCGGGCGTAGATCTGCGGAATCTCCCAGAACGTGCGCGTCTCGGCCTGGAAACCGAACGGCGTGAGCGACCGGTTGTACGCCCCGCTCCGCGCGACGCCCGCCGCGAAGAGATCCGAGTTGGCGAGGAGGTTGGCCGTCATGAACGCGCCGTAGCTGTGGCCCCCCACGCCGATCCGGTGCCGGTCGGCGATGCCGAGCTCGACGGCCTTGTCGATCGCCGCCTCCGCGCTCGCGACGAGCTGCTCGACGTACGTGTCGTTCGCCGTCTCTCCGGGGCCGACGATCGGCATGGCCGGGCCGTCGAAGATCGCGTAGCCCTGCGTGAGCATGAGCAGGTGTGACGCTCCGCCCACGCTGGTGAACCGGTTCGGCGATCCCGTGATCTGGCTGGCGGCGTCGGCGTCGACGAACTCGCGCGGATACGCCCAGACGAACATCGGCAGGCGCTGTCCCTTCTGGTAGCCAGGGGGCAGGTAGATCGTGCCGCTCAGGGTGACGCCGTCCTTCCGCTTGTAGGTGACCATCATCCGCTCGGCGGCGGTAATCTGCGGATGGGGATCCTTGAACTCCGTGATCGCCTGCTTCGAACCCGCCGAGAGGTCGCGGACGAAGTAGTTCGGCGGCTGCGTCGGCGTTTCTGCCCTGGTGAGCACTTTCGACGCGCCATCGTCCAGCAGTCCGACGACCATCTCGAAGCTGGTGTTGTCGCTCCGGAAGAGCCGCTCGGTGGCCAGCGTGCTCAGGTTGAGGCGATCGAGGAACGGCCGATCTCCTTCGGGGGACGCGCCGAGGCCGGAGAGGTAGACGGCATCGCCGTTCTGCAGGATGGTGCCGCGGCCGGGCCGCATCACGGGCGAGCCGGGGTCGCCGTAGCGATCCTGCTGCTTCCGATCCCAGAGCTTGCGCGGCTCGCTCCAGCTCGACGTGAGCAGCCACGTCCGGACCGTGCGGGTGTCGCGGTCGGCTTCGGAGAGCAGAATCGTGCCCTTGTCGGTCCAGCTCGCGCCGGCGTAGCGGTATTCCGTCTTCGCCACCTCTGCCGGGTCGCCCGTGAACGGAGCCTTTATGGTCATGATCCGATCGCGGTGCGGCACCTTGTTCCGGATGTCGCCCTTGTCGAGCGCTTCGACCCATACGAGGGTGGCTGGCTCGAGCGGATGCCACCGGTACGAGCGGGGGCCCGTCATCACACCCATGATCGGCACGGTGTCCGACATCGGCAGATCGGCGATCGTGCGAACGCTCTCTCCCTTGCGGTTCCACACCTCGACGTCCGCCGGGAAGCCGTTCCAGGTGAGGAGCCGCGAGAAGGGCCGCTTGGTGCGGCGCACGATGACGTACTGGCCGTCTGGCGACACGCTGGTCATGCTGACGAGGCCCGGCTTGCCGATCGGTGTGCGCCGGGCGGTCGCGGCATCGACGAACGCGAGCTGGCTGGTCGCGTAGTACTCGAACAGATCCTCGTCGTGGGCGCTCGCCAGCAGATCCTGGTAGGTCCGGACCGGGCCCGTCTTCCCGTAGTTCTCCTGGATGTTGGGTCCGGAGGGTACCTTTGGCGCCGGCGGCGCCGGTCCGCGTCCGGGCGGAACGAAGCCGCACAGCACCGCGGAGCTGTCGTCGAGCCATTCGCAGCCGCCGGCGATCCCGTTGAGCGCCGCGTCAGCCATCCGCGTCTGTCCCGTCGCGACGTCGGCGATGTAGAGGTCGATCCGCGTGTCGCGGGTGTTGGTGAAGTACAGGCGCTTGCCGTCGGGCGAGAAGCTGACGCCGCCGATCCGGGCGCCGGCCGGAACGGCAATCTTCCGCTCGGCGCCGGACACAATCGACCGGAGCGTGATGCCGGTGGCGCTCGGAGCCAGGTGCGGACCGTTCGTCAGCGGGTTGATCCGCACGCCGGCGAGACGCAGCATCGGCTGGGAAACCTCGTCAATGGACGGCATGCTGCGCCTGGGCAGCAGGGCAATGGTTTCCCGCGCCGGTCCGACGGCGACCGACGGCAGCGGCGGCGCGTCCAGGATGTCCACGATTTCCTTCGGCGGCGTGAGGTAGCCCGATCTCGGGGCCGCAGACTGTGCGAGGAGCCCCGTCGCTGCCGCAACGACGAGGCTGAGCGCGAACGCGGCGGATCGTGTGCGCATGGCAGAAACCTCCTCAGGTCACGTGATTCTACACCCGCGTCAGCACTCGGGCTCAGTCCGACAAGAGCCCGAAGGGCAACAGGAGGTCAGGAGAACAGGAGCGCGCCGGAGCGCCGAGTAGCAGACCCCAGCAGCCCGTGGTGAAACGCCAGCGTCGCACCGAGGGCGGCGAGGCGCCCCGCCGGCAAGGCGCGACGACCGAGAATACCGGGAGTATTTGAGGAAGGAGCAACGCAGCCGGCGGGGATG
>DATIEW010000765.1:0-6165 GCA_035455585.1 Vicinamibacterales bacterium
ATGTTGGCCTTCGGATCGACGTCCACCCACTCGTCTGGCGAGTGGGTGCGGCCGCCGGGCCCGCCGCGGCCGATGGTGATGGCGGGCAGGCCCATGCTCATCGGGACGTTCGAATCCGTGCTGCTGAAGCCGTAGGCCGGCTTCAGGCCGAAGGCCTGGACCGCGGCGGTCGCGCTCCGCACGATGGCGGAATCCAGCGCCGTCTCGCCGCAGGGCCGATCTCCGATGACTTTCGGGTCCACCTCGATCGGTCCCTCGGCCGTCGACCGTGAACGGTTCTCCTCCTTCACCGACTCGCGGACGATCGCGAGAAACGCATCGTCCAGCTTCTTCAGCTCGGCGCACGACTCCGATCGCATGTCGATCACCATCTCGACGCTGGCCGGAATGGAGTTCACCGATGTTCCCCCGCTCACCACCCCCACGTTGAACGTCGTCTTCGGCCTGGCGGGCACCGTGATCCGGGAGAATCTCGCGATGGCGCCCCCCATCGCGAAGGCGGGGTTCACCAGCCCGAAGGCGCCGTAGCTGTGGCCGCCAGGCCCCTTGAACGCAACGCGGTAGCGCCTGCTCCCGACACCTCCGCGCGTGATGTTGCCCTGGCTGCCGCCGTCGATCGCGATGAACTGCGTGATGCGCCCGCTGTACTTGCCCCTCTGGAGCAGGTACTTCACGCCTCTGAGATCGCCCTCGCCCTCCTCTCCGACGTTGCCGACGAAGAGAATGTCGCTGCGTGTCGTGAAACCGCCCGCGTTCATCGCGCGGATCACGGCCAGCATGAGCGCAGCGCCCCGCGTGTTGTCGCCGACACCGGGCGCCATCAGCCTCGTGCCCTCGCGCTTGACCGTGACGTCGGTTCCCTCCGGAAACACCGTGTCGAGGTGGGCGACGATCGCGAGCATCGGCCCTCCGCCGGTGCCCTTGCGCACGCCCATGGCGTTGCCTTCCGGATCCATCTCGACGTCGGACAGTCCGTGCTCGCCCAGCATGTCCAGATAGGCGCTCGCGCGCGGCGCTTCCTTGAAGGGCGGCGCCGGAATCTCGGTCAGCATGATCAGCTCGCGGACGAAGCGCTCCTGGTCCTCCTGGATGAAGGCTGTCGCGGCCCTGAACTGCTCGCTCTCGATGATGCGTCTGACCGCCGCGTCCGGCCCCTGCGCGTCCAAGGGCATCATCGCTACAGGCAGAAGAGCAATCAGCAGCCGCAGGGTCCTGATGCGCATTCAGTGCCTCTCCTTCGAGGAGCGATTCTAAACCCAATGTGGTCGACGTGTGCGGCAGCCCGATGCTGTCGACAAAGTCGAACGGTTGACCTCGCGTTCGTTCGGAACGTAAGACCAGGAGCCAGCCTGACCGTCACGGTCCTGAAATCCTCATTCAGCATTCAGCGTGCGACATTCAGCATTTCCTGGTTGACAGTTGGCCTGCATCGCGAATATATTCGCGTAGGGCGAAAATTTTCGCACACACAAGGAGCCGATGCGCAGGCTGACAACCGTTGACCTCACCCGCCGCGAAAGCCAGATCATGGAGATCCTCTACCGCCGACGCCGCGCGACGGTGGAGCAGATCCGTTCCGAGCTTCCGGACGCGCCCGGCTCGTCCAGCGTCCGCAAGCTGCTGGAAATCATGATCGACCGGGGCCTGCTGGCGCGCGAGTACGACGGCCCCCGCTACGTATACTTCCCCGCCGTCAGGCCCGAGGACGCCAGCCGATCCGCGCTCAAACAGCTGGTAAGGACTTTCTTCAACAACTCGCCCGGCTCGGCGATCGCCGCGCTGCTGGACCTGTCGTCGACGCGGTTGTCCGACGACGATTACCGGCGTCTGAGCGGCCTGCTGAAACGCGCCCGTGAACAGGGAGATGAGCGATGAGCACGTTCCTTGCCGATCCCACCACGTCAGCCGCCCTCTGGATCATCGTCAAGGCGTCGGTGCTGCTGGGCACGGCGGCAATCGCGCAGGCGCTCCTGCGGCGGCGGGCGTCGGCCGAGGTCCGCCATCTCGTCTGGACGCTGGCCGTCGCCGGCCTTCTGCTGCTGCCGGTCCTGTCGACCGCGCTGCCGGGTTGGCCGATGGTGATTCGAACGGCGTCCATGAATCCTGCGCCCGTTCCGCCGGTGACGAACCCGGTGCCGGAACCTTCAGACTCGACCCATCCGCCGGCTCCCGTCGAATCCAGCCAGGACACACTCCCCGTGCAGCCTGCCGGCAGGATCTTCTCGGCGCCGGCGGCGATAGCGGCTGTGTACGCGGCCGGCGTCCTCGTCATCCTGGCCGCGCTCGGGATGCAGTGGTGGAACGTGCGGCGTCTCGCGCGTGAAGCAACCGAGGTTCGAGACCCGGCCTGGACCAGCCTGTTCGACGAGTGCGCCCTCAGCATGGGCGCGGCCGACCGATCGGTACGGCTGCTTCGAAGCCGGGAGCGCAGCATGCCGATGGCCTGGGGCACGCGGCGGCCGGCCATCCTGCTTCCAGCGATCGCGGACACATGGACCGGGGATAGACGCCGGGCCGTCCTCCTCCACGAGCTGGCGCACGTCGTCCGGTACGATTGCCTCACGCAGACGCTGGCGCTCGTCACCTGCGCGATGTACTGGTTCCATCCCGCCGCATGGTGGGTCGCGCGCCGGCTGCGCGCCGAGCGGGAGCTGGCCTGCGACGATCGCGTCATCGCCTCGGGCACGCAGCCGCGGGAGTACGCCAGCCATCTGCTCGAAATCGCATACACGTCGGGCAGCGGGCGGGCGCCGGCGCTCGCGGTCAGCATGGCGGGTCCCCGTCAGCTCGAGCGGCGTATGCTCGCAGCGCTCGATGCTGCGCGCAACCGGAGCGTTCCGGCGCTGCGCGATCGCCTTGCCGTCGCCACAATCGCCGCGGCGGCGCTCCTCTGCCTGTCAGCAGTCGGGCCGATCGTTGTCGCAGCGGCGGACGACGCCGGGCAGGCTGCGCCTGCCGACCGGCCGCAGGACCCCACACCCGCTCCTGACGTGGAGTTCGTGGAGGGCAGGCCGAGCGAGCTTGCGGGCCGTATGGCCCGCGCGTCCGTGCCCGCCGC
This sequence comes from Vicinamibacterales bacterium, assembly GCA_035455585.1. GTDB lineage: Bacteria > Acidobacteriota > Vicinamibacteria > Vicinamibacterales > 2-12-FULL-66-21 > DATIEW01. Next base: position 3,059 of record DATIEW010000765.1, read on the forward strand.
AGGCAGGTCGCAGGAGAGTCAGCAGGGCACCTGGGAAATCCGTCCAACCGGCAGGGAAGGCACCGTCCACCTCCGCCTCGTCGAGGCGAGGTCGTCATCCGGCTCGAACGTCCCGATCGACGGGCTCGAGGGTCTGACGGCCGCTCAGCTGAAGGGCGGGGGCGGTCCGGTTCAGTTCCGGCTGCGTCGCGACGCCGGCACGTTCACGTTCGAGGGCGTCCTGCGCAACGGCGTGGGCGCCGGCACCTTCTCGTTCGCGCCGGATGCGAACTTTCCCGACGAACTGGCGAAGCGCGGCTACGCCCGCCCGACGGCAGGCGAACAGTACCAGATGGCGCGGCACGACGTCGGGTACGCGTTCGTGGACGAGCTGAACAGGCAGGGCTATGCGAAGCCCCCGACCTCGGAGCTCGTTCGCGCCGGTCAGCACGGCGTCCACGTCACGTATCTCAGGGAGATGGACGCTGTGGGGTACCGGCTCGGCTCGCTGGACCCGTTGATCACTCTGAGAGATCACGGCGTCACGCCTGCCTACGTTCGCGAGCTCGCGGAACAGGGCTACAAGGGGCTTTCCGCCGACGACCTGCGTCGCGCGCGCGACCACGGCGTCAATCCGGAGTACGTGCAGGCCATGCGCGAGGCGGGCTACGGCTCGCTGCCCATGGCCGACCTGATCAAGGCGAGGGACCATGGCGTCGGCGCGGAGTTCGTGCGCGAGCTTGGCGATGCCGGCCATCGCAAGCTGCCGCTCGACCAGTTGATTCGCGTCCGCGACCATGGCGTTTCGCCGGAGTATGTGCGGGAACTGCGCCAGCTCGGGCACGAACTGCCTATCGACGAGGTCGTCAGGGCGCGCGATCATGGCGTGAGCCTCGACTACGTTCGGGCGATGCGCGATTCAGGCCACGGCTCGCTCACGATGGCGCAGCTGATCAACGCGCGCGACCACGGCGTGAACGTCGACTTCGTGCGCGGCATGACCGCGCTGGGCTACAAGAGCGCCTCCATCGAGTCGCTGGTCCGGCTCCGGGACCACGGCGTGACGCCGAGATACGTGGAGGAACTGAAGAAACTCGGGTACGACAGCCTCTCGGTCGAGGATTTGGTAATGCTGCGCAGCCACGGGCTGACGCCGGAGCGCATCCGGTCGGCCAACGAGCGCGCCGGCACGCGCCTGCCGATCGACATGCTCAGGGCGCTCGCGGCCGGAGGAATTCGATAGAGAGAGCGGCAGGCTGGTGAAAACCTGCCGCGTCAACTCCCAACGCCCAACTCCCAACTCCCAAGGCACTCTCGGTCGTCCGGCGCAGGCCGTCCGGCCGCCGCCGGCGTCAGCGGCGAACGGATCGGCATCCGCGTGAACGGATCCGCAGATACCGATCGAAGCTCTCCGCGGCCGTGGCGTTCATCTTGAGCCCCTGCTGCGCGCGGCCCAGCCAGTACGGCAGCACCGCCCCATACTTCCACGACGGCGCATCGTCGAGGAATTGCGCCGTCACCTCGCCGCGCCGTTTGGCGCGTGTCTCCAGCTCGGGAATGGCTCCCGTGAACCGGCCAGCTTCGACGTAGGCGACGCCGAGGCCGAACCGCGACAGCCAGACGTCGGCCGACTTGATCGCCGCCGAGAATTCGTTGGTAGACCTCGCCCATGCCGCGCTGGCCGAGCTGTCGAATGACGGTGTACCGGGTCCCGAACTTGTGGCCCGGCTGGAGGCCGGATGTCGCCTGTGAGAACGGAAACGACGCCTGGCGGGTACGGGTGTCCAAGGTCCCCAGGTCGCTCAGCCCGGTGGAGGTATCGTCGGAGAGGGGGATCTCCGAGTCGCACACCGGCTGCAAAATCGTCGTTTCGGCCCGGCTTGGACTACTATTGACCCCGTCGTGCTTCGACCGGCTGAGCAGTCAATGGATTACTGATTGGGGCGAGCCATCCCGGCGTCCCATGGGAGGGGCTCGGGAAGCGAGGGACCAATGCCTGTCACCGTGCGACAAATGCTCCGTGGCCAGGGCGCCATCTACTGCGTCCGGCCGGACGATACGGTTTTCGATGCCCTCCGCCTCATGGCCGAGAAGAACATCGGCGCCGTCGTTGTCCTGGAGGATCAGAGGATAGCCGGCATCCTGTCCGAGCGGGACTACGCCCGCAAGGTCATTCTCGTCGGCAAGACGTCGAAGGCGACGCTCGTCAGCGAGATCATGACGACCAAGGTCATCTACGTCGTCCCGGATTGGACCGCGGAGCAGTGCATGGCGCTCATGACCGAAAAGCAGATCCGGCATCTGCCCGTCGTCGAGGAGGGAAGGTTGATCGGCGTCGTGTCGATTGGCGACGCCGTCCGGGCAGTGGTCGAGGACCAGCAGTTCACCATCCGCTCGCTCGAGCGCTACATCACGTCCTGATAGCGTTCGGGGACAGTCAATCGCCTCCCGAATCGGAAGCGACTCCACCGCTACCGGACGATGCGTTGACGGAGGGCCTTGGCCACGGCCTCGGACTTCGAGTGGACCTGCAGTTTCAGGTAGATGCTCTTCATGTGGAACGCGATCGTGTTGATGCTGCTCCCGAGCTGGGCGGCGGCGGTCTTGTAGCTGTGGCCTTCGGCCAGCAGGGCGAGAATCCGCACTTCGTGCGGCGTCAGCCCGTAATCCTCCTTCGCAGGCGGGCGAATGTCCTTGAAGATGCGGATGACTCGCTCAGCGACCTCCGGTGACATGGGTGCTCCGCCGTTCATCACCTCACCGAGGCATTCCACCAGGCGTGCGGGCGTTGTGCGCTTGAGCAGGTAACCCGATGCGCCGGCGCACAAGGCGTCGAAGATGCGATCGTCGTCCTCGTATACGGTCAGGGCGACCATCCGCAGATCTGGAAACCGCATCTTCAACTGACGAATGCCCTCGATGCCTGACATGCCTGGCAATCCGATGTCGGTCAGCACGATTGACGGCGGCGTGTAACCGATCCCCGCGATGGCTTCCTCCATCGAACGATAGGTCGCAGCACATCGATACCCGGGCGACTGGTCGATCAGGAACCGGAGCCCCTCGCGGACGCGAGGCAGATCCTCGATGACAGCCACGTCGATCGGCCGCGCGGAATGGTCACTCCC
>DATIEW010000766.1:0-8818 GCA_035455585.1 Vicinamibacterales bacterium
GCTCGCGCTTCAACCGGCTCCCGCTGGTAGCGAACCGCGAACTGCGAACCGCGCACTGCGAACAGCGGTTCAGACGCAACCTGCCGCGGAGCTCCGCGCGCTGGAAGAGAAGCTGGTGTCCGCGGTGCTGGCGAACGATGCCGCCGCGCTGGACCTGCTGCTCGCGCCCGGATTCGTGATGCGGGGCGCGCCGGACGTCCCGCGCGAGACCTGGATCGCCAACGCGGTCGAGCTCTGCTGGGGCGACCAGTTCGAGATCAGCGACTTCCGCGTCGTCAGCCAGGCGGCCGACACCGCGTTCGTCACGTTCGTGCTCGCGACGAACCAGGATCCTGCGACGTGCGAACCTGCCGACGTCCGGAGCCTGATCACCGATCTCTGGCGGCGGGACGGTGAGGCCTGGCGCCTCCTGCTGCGCCATTCGGGTCCCGCCGGAGCAGGCGTGAAAGGCCAGTTCAGGAAGACCGCTCCTCCGCCGCCGCTCCTGGAGGGATCCGGCGAGTTGTCCCTCGTGGCCACCGACGGCAACACCGAGACCCGAACGCTGGGCGTTGCCGGTGCGCTCATCTGGCGGCCGGGCCGCTGGATCACCGATGCGAAGACGACGTTCGTGCAGAGCGAGACGTCGGACATCGAGACCACCCGGTCGTTCGTAGTCTCGGTACGGCAGTCGCGGACCATCACGCCGCGCCTTGACGCCTACGGCCGCGTGGAGTACCTCGTTGATCGCTTCGCGGGCATCGAGGACCGGGTCAGCTTCGACGCCGGGCTCGGCTACAAGGCGATCGAGCGTCCTCCGCACGCGCTGCGACTCGATCTCGGCTTCGGGTATTCACACGAGGACCGGCTCGACGTCGACGCGGTAGGCTTCGCGCTCGCCAACGCGGGGGCGACCTACGCCTGGAAGCCTACGTCGGCGACCGCCGTCGAGAACACGGCGCTCTTCACCGCGTCGCTGGACCGGGCCGAAGACTGGCGGTTTCGCAACAGCTTCAGCGCGACGGCCAGACTGACCGGCGTGTTCGCGGTCAAGCTCGCCCACGAGCTGAAGTACCTCCACGCCCCGGTGCCGGGCTTCGAGTCGACGGACACGATTCTTTCGGCTGCGCTCCTGGTGAAGTTCTGAGTATCATGGGAACATCTTGAACGGCAGACGCCTGCGCGCGCATGCGGCCGCAGCCGCCGTACTCGTGATCGTGGCGGCCGGCCCGCTCCTGGGAGCCCAGACGCCGCCGACCGGCGCGCCGTACACCGTGTTCTCCCGGGAAGGACGTCGTCCGCTGCCGGCCCGCGTGATCGGCGGCCAGGAGATGTTCGCGCTCGACGATCTGGTGCGCCTCTTCGACCTGGTCGTGCGCGAGGACGCGCTCGCCGGCGGACTCACGGTCACCGCGGGAACCCAGACGATCGTGCTGACGCCCGGCCAGGGCCTGGCGTCGGTCGGCGGCCGCCTGATTTCGCTGCCCGCGGCGCCCATGCGCGAGGGCAGGACCTGGTTCGTCCCGGTCGACTTCGTGAACCGCGCGCTTGGACCGGCGCTCGGCACCCGCCTGGAGCTTCGCAAGCCGTCGCGCCTGCTGCTGGTCGGCGAAATCCGCGTTCCACGCGTGGCGGGATCGGTCGAGTCGCTCGGAGCGCTCGTGCGTCTGCGGCTGGACGTGTCCCCCGCTACCCCGCACGTCGTGTCCCAGGACGGTTCCCGGCTGCTCGTCCGATTCGAGGCCGATTCGCTCGACGCCATCCTGCCGGCGTCGACTTCGCCGGACGTCATCCGCGCCGTGCGGCCCGGGGAGGACGCGTCGATCGTCGTCGATCTCGGTCCGCGGTTCAGCTCGTTCCGCGCGAGCGACGCGCCGGCGGACCGCGGCGCGGGCAGAATCGTCATCGACGTCATGGCCGAGACGACCCCGGCCCCGCCGACGCCCGAGCCCGCCGTCGACCCGCCGCCGCTCCTGGATCTGACGCCGGCAGGAGGGCTGCGAACGGTGGTGATCGACGCCGGTCACGGCGGTGAAGAGGAAGGAGCCCGCGGGCCGGACGGTACGCTCGAAAAGGACGTCACGCTCGGCGTGGCGCGGCGGCTCAAGGGCGCGCTCGAGTCCCGGCTGGGCATGCGCGTGATCCTCACGCGCGACAGCGATCAGACCGTGGGCCTCGACGAACGGGCGGCCGTGGCGAACAACAACAAGGCCGACCTGTTCATCAGCCTTCATGCCAACGCGTCGGTGCGGCCGTCGGCCACGGGCGCGGAGGTCTTCTACCTGAGCCTCGCCGACTACGGGGATCAGGGGGAGCGCGCGGCGCGCGGCGAGAGCGAGCGGCTGCCGGTGTTCGGCGGCGGCGCGCGCGATATCGAGGTGATCCTCTGGGAGATGGCGCAGGCGCGCTACATCGAGGAATCCGCCGTGTTCGCCCAGCTGGTGGAAACGGCGCTGCGCGCGCGGGTGCCGATGAGCCCTCGCGCGATTCAGCAGGCGCCGTTCCGCGTGCTCGTGGGCGCCAACATGCCTGCCGTGCTCGTCGAGATGGGCTTCATCACGAATCCCGACCAGGAACGTCAGCTCGCCTCCGACACGTTTCAGACCTCGTTCGTGCAGGCGCTCGTCGACGGCATCGTCCGGTACCGCGACGCCCGGAGCGGCGCTCCTGCCGGCAGCGCGGCAAGCGCATCGGCCCGGCCCGGGGGACCGGGAGGGCGGCCGCCGCGCTAGACACTCATGCGCCGGCCCGTCGTTCTCGCCGCCATCGCGCTGCTCGTCGCCGCGGGCGCCTGGATGCTCGTCACAGGCCTGCTGCGCTGGTCGGGCCAGCCGGTTGCGGAAGCTCCGCCGGAAACACCCGCACCCGCGCCCGCGCCCGCTGCCGGGGAGCGCCGGATCAAGGCGACCCTCTATTTCATCTCCGAGGACGGCATGTCGCTGGTAGGCACCCAGCGCGACGTGCCGTTCGGCGAGTCCGTCCTCGAACAGGCCCGCCACATCGTCGAGGCGCAGATCGGTCCCGCGCCGGAGCCGCTGGCGTCTGCGGTCCCGCCCGGCACGACGCTCCGGGACGTGTTCCTCACCGACCGCGGCGATGCCTTCGTGGATCTCAGCGCTGAGGCACGGACCGGGCACACCGGGGGTGCGCTCGACGAGCTGTTCACCGTCTATGCGATCGTCGACGCGCTGACGGTGAACCTGCCTGCGATCACCAGGGTCCAGATCCTCGTCGACGGCCGGGAGGTCGACACTCTCGCCGGGCACGTCGACCTGCGGCATCCCCTGCAGAAGAACCTCGAGTGGGTCAGGACCGACAAGGACGAGCCATGACACGAAGCGACGGGCGCGCGCCGGGACGGATGCGGCCTACGAAGATGACGCCGAACTTCCTGATGCACGCCGAGGGCTCGGTGCTCATAGAAGTCGGGCGCACGCGCGTCGTCTGCTCTGCCAGCGTCGAGGACCGCGTGCCGCCCTTTCTGCGGAATACGGGCAAGGGCTGGGTGACTGCCGAGTACGGCATGCTGCCGCGCGCGACGACGACAAGGACGCAGCGCGAGGCGTCGGCGGGCAAGGTAGGCGGACGGACGCAGGAGATCCAGCGGCTCATCGGGCGATCGCTGCGGTCGGTCACGCGGCTGCCGGAACTGGGCGAGCGGACGGTCTGGATCGACTGCGACGTGATTCAGGCGGATGGCGGGACGCGCACCGCGTCGATCACCGGCGGCTTCGTCGCACTCGTGCTCGCGTTGCAGCGGCTGCGCGACCTCGGACACGTCAAGGGAGTGCCCGTCCAGGACTTCGTCGCGGCGACGAGCGTCGGCGTGGTCTCGGGCGTGCCGATGCTCGATCTCGCCTACGACGAGGACTCCCGCGCCGACGTGGACATGAACATCGTGAAGACGGGCGACGGCCGGTTCATCGAGGTGCAGGGAACGGCGGAAGGACCGCCCTTCGAGCGCAAGGCGCTCGACGATTTGATGGATCTGGCCGACGACGGGATCCGGGAGCTCGTCGCGCTGCAGCGGAGCGTGGTCGGCGACCTGCGCTCATGAAGCTGGTGGTCGCCACGACCAACCCGGGAAAGCTCCGTGAGATCTCGGACATCCTCCAGGGCCTGCCGCTCGCGCTCGTCACCCTCGATGCGTTTCCAGGGATCCCGGAACCCGAGGAGACCGGTGCGAGCTTCGCGGAGAACGCGGGCGCCAAGGCGCTCTACTACGCCGGACGGACGGGCCTCGCGTGCGTGGCCGATGACTCGGGGCTCGAGATCGCGGCGCTCGACAATGCGCCGGGCATCCACTCGGCCCGCTGGCACGGCACGGACTACGCCGTCAAGTTTCAGCGGATCTACGCGCTTCTGCGCGAACGCGGGCTGAGCGGAAGCCCCGCGCGATTCGTCTGCGCCGTCGCGCTGGCCCGCGACGGACGCATCGTCTTCGAGACCGAAGGGGTCGTCGAGGGCGAGATCGCCCACGAACCGCGTGGCACCCAGGGCTTCGGCTACGACCCGATCTTCTACTACCCGCCGCTCGGCTGCACGCTGGCGGAACTGGACCTCGCACGCAAGGCATCCGTGAGCCATCGCGGGCGCGCGTTCCGCGCGCTGCGGGACTGGCTCGCCACCCGACCGGAAGGAGATGTTCGCGGCTGATTGACCCGGCTGTCGCCCCAACCCGTGATTGTCCATGGACCGCCACCGCAGCTCGCCCGGCCCTGACTACTGTTTCGCGGCGTACCACGTCATCGGGATGCAGGGGGCCATGCTGATCGTTCCCCGCGCGATGGAAGGCGAGACGATCCTGCCGGAGAACGCGACGCCGTCGTCCCCAGAGAACGAGAATTCGCCGTTGCTCACGGGGATGGGAGGTGAGAATGTCCGGGTCGTGGCTGTGCCGCACCCAACGCTTGCGAGGCCGTCGTTCTGAATGGTGAATCGGACGGGTGGTCCGTCGTGATCATCGCTCTGCCAGTTTCCGTTGAAATCGAAGGACTCTGGCAAAGCGAACGTATACGCTCCCGACAGCCTGCCGGTCTGCCCGTCCCAGTTGGTCACGACGACGTCCACCTGTCCAGGGGCATGTGCAGGGACTTCCGCCCAGATCGTCGTGCTGTTGGCATAGAGCGGACTGATCACGGCGTCACCAAGAGTCACGAGCACGCCGGACTGGTATCCAGCCCTCTGGAATCCCGTCCCGGTGATGACGACAGGCGTAGCGCCGCCGGTCGATCCGATACTCGGGGAGATGGACATGACGACCGGCGGCGGGACGAGCGGATCCGAGGCGTATGTATACCCCCCCGTCAGCGCAGCGCTCCGGCCGTCCCGATTCGTCACGACAACGTCCACTGTTCCAGTGGCATGCGCGGCGGTTCTTGCAACGATGGTCGTGCTGCTCTCGACGATGACGCTCGTCGCGATGCCGCCGATTGTCAAGCTCGCGCCGGTTTGGAACCCGCTGCCGGATACCGCCACCGCCGTCCCGCCGTCGGGTACTCCGCTGCTGGGCGAGATGGTCGTGACGGTCAGCGCAGCAGTCGATTGGCCCGCACTCGATTGACTGGGTGCTGAGGGCGAGTGCCCCTCGCAGCCAAGCGCCATTCCGGCGCATGCGAAGAGACCGGCGATCAGAATGCGCGCAACGAGACGGTTGAAGTCGAACATTTGTCTGCTCCTCATATTCCTTGTATTGGGAACGGTTTCCGGCATCGCACTCTTTTGGTGATGCCTGGTTTCTGCCTCATCTGGTAAGCGGGAAATGGGCCGCGAAACTGGCATGGGCGAAACCGGCGTAGAATGGGCGGCATTGCAGGTCGATTCGACGAAGGTCACAGGGCTGCTGCTGAGATGGAGCCACGGCGACGACGGAGCGCTCGAGGAACTGATCCCGCTCGTGCACCAGGAGCTCCACCGGATCGCCCGGCGGCACATGGCGCACGAGCGCCCAGGGCACAGCCTTCAGGCGACGGCGCTCGTCAACGAAGCGTACCTGCGCCTGGTTGACGCCAAGGCCGTCGCGTGGCATGACCGCGCGCACTTCCTCGCCGTCGCCGCCCGCGTGATGCGGCATGTCCTTGTGGACCACGCCCGCTCGCGGCACTATCTGAAGCGTGGCGGCCATGCCGCGAGGGTGACCTTCGACGAGGGGCTCATCGTCAGCAACGAGCCGTCTCAGGACTTCCTCGCGCTCGACGAGACGCTGCAGGCGCTGGCGAGGTTCGACGAGCGAAAGGCGCGAGTCATCGAGCTGCGCTTCTTCGGCGGCCTGAGCGTGGAGGAGACCGCCGCGGTCCTGAAGGTCTCGCCAGATACCGTTATGCGCGACTGGCGCCTTGCGAAAGCATGGCTACGGCGCGAGCTGCGCGGCGATCGGCCACACGTTACCTGACCACCGGCGCAGGTCGTTGTCGGACCAGCTCGAATCGGCAGGAATCGGCCTGCACGAGCCGAAAGGGGCTAGAATTGCAGGGCGATCTCCCGATGACGCCAGAGCGCTGGCGGCGCGTCGAAGAGCTGTATCATGCCGCATACGCCCGGCCGCCGGACGAGCGCGCGTCGTTTCTGGCCGACGCCTGCCCCGATGACGCCGCCATGCGGCGCGATGTCGAGTCGCTGCTCAACCAGCTTGACTCTGACGGTGGGTTCCTCCACGCACCCGCGGTGATCGCACCCGCGGCGATGGCGAGCGACGATGAGCCGCCGACCATGGCCGGTCGATCGATCGGCAACTATCACCTGCAGGCGCTGCTCGGGGCCGGCGGCATGGGCGAGGTGTACCGGGCTCACGACGCCAGGCTCGGCCGCGACGTGGCGATCAAAGTCCTGCCGAGCGCCTTCACGAGCGACCCGGATCGGCTCGCGCGTTTCGAGCGCGAGGCGCGGATGCTCGCCGCGCTGAATCACCCGAACATCTGCGCGATCCACGGACTCGACGAGGCCAACGGCCTCCGCTTCCTGGTGCTCGAGTTCGTGGAGGGAGGCACCCTCGCGGAGAGGCTTGCCCACCGCTCCGGTTCGGGACTGCCGCTGCCTGATGTGCTGGCAATCGCGCGGCAGATCACTGACGCCCTCGAAGCCGCGCACGAACGAGGGATCATCCACCGTGATCTGAAACCCGCCAACATCAACATCACGCCAGGCGGCGTAGTAAAGGTGCTGGACTTCGGCCTCGCCAAGCCCCTCGCGGTCGACGGCTCGCCGCCCGATCTGACGCAGGCCCCGGGGATGACTCGGGATCGGCGCGACGGAATACTCATCGGGACGGCCGCCTACATGAGTCCCGAGCAGGCTCGCGGCCTGCCGGTCGACAAACGATCGGACATCTGGGCCTTCGGGTGCGTGCTCTACGAGATGCTGACCGGACGCACCACGTTCGCTGGGGCTACGGTGTCGGACACGATTGCAAGGATTCTCGAACGCGAGCCCGACTGGTCGGCGCTGCCTGTCGGCACACCCGCATCCATTCAACGGCTCCTGCTCCGCTGCCTTGCGAAAGATCCAAGACACCGGCTCCGAGACATCGGGGACGTCCGGATCGAGATCGATACGCTCGATGAGGTGCTCCCGGCAGGTTCCGACGCAGGGATGTCTCGTGCCGCCGCGTCCCGCGCGTCGTGGCTGCCGTGGATCGCCGCCGGCGCTCTGGTCACCGGGGTTGCCGTGTGGGAGGCCCGGCGTCTGGCGATTCCGGCCACCGCCCCGGAAAACCCTTTCGCGAACGCCGAGTTCACCCGCGTCACCTCATGGGACGGAACGGAAGGTGGCGCCGAGATCTCTCCGGATGGGAGGTTCGTTGCCTTTCTCGCCGACCGCGACCGTCCCTTTGATATCTGGCTCAGCCAGGTGGGCACCGAGAACTTCATGGCCCTCACGTCGGAGATGCCGGCGATGGCCCGCCCGCCCACCTTTCTGCGGAGCTTCGGGTTTTCCGGGGACGGCGCCGAGATATGGTTCGGCGTGTCTGGCGCCGCCGGCGCGCCAAAGATGCTCGTCCCTCTCGCGGGCGGTACGCCACGGCCGTTCCTGGGAGCAGGCGCCACCACACCGTCCTGGTCTCCGGATGGGGAACGCCTTGCCTTCATCACGGTCTCCCCAGCAGGTGATGCCCTGGCGGTTGCAGATCGCACTGGCGGAGACTCCCGGGAGATCGTGGCGCTCGAGGCGAAGGTGCACAACCACAATCCGGTATGGTCACCAGACGGAGAGTGGATCTACTTCGCGCGCGGGCAGGATCCCAGCGATGCGATGGAAGTCTGGCGCGTTCGCCCGTCGGGAGGCTCGCTCGAGCGTCTGACGCAGCAGAACGCCGCGATGAATTTCCTGGCACCGCTCGACTCGCGCACGCTGCTCTACGTGGCGCGGGCGGAGAACTGGTCGGGGCCCTGGCTCTGGGCGCTGGACGTGGAGAGCAAGACCACACGCCGCGTGAGCGTCGGCGTCGAGCACTACACATCGGTCGCCGCCAGTCGCGACCGGCGGCGCGTCGTCGTGACCGTCGCCAACCCGACTGCCAGCCTGTGGCGCGTCCCGCTGCGGGATCCGCCAACCGGCGAGGCAGACGCCGAACCATATCCCGTGCCCCCGGCCAGGGCGCTCGCTCCACGGGTCGGAGGTACGTCCCTGTTCTACCTCTCTACCAGCGGCGCGGGCGATGGGCTCTGGCGCGTCCAGGGCGGGCAGTCGGTCCTCGTCCGCAAGGGCACTGACGGCGCGCTGTTCGAGCCGCCTGTCGTGTCGCGCGACGGGAGCCGGGTCGCGGTGATACTCCGGCGGGACGGCAAACGGCGCCTGGTGATCATGTCGGAGGACGGCACGGATTCGCGAACGCTGGCAGCTT
>DATIEW010000767.1:0-4262 GCA_035455585.1 Vicinamibacterales bacterium
AACGATCCGACGGTCGAACAGCTCGCGCGCGTGGCGGTGTCGCACGCGGAAGCGGGGGCCGACGTGGTGGCGCCGTCCGACATGATGGACGGCCGCGTGGGCCGCATCCGCGACAGCCTCGACCGGGGCGGCCTGTCGCACGTCGCGATCATGTCGTACGCCGCGAAGTACTGTTCGGCCTTCTACGGCCCGTTCCGCGACGCGGCGGACTCGACCCCTGCCTTCGGCGATCGCCGCTCCCACCAGATGGATCCGGCAAACGTGGAGGAGGCGCTGCGCGAGGTAGCGCTCGATATCGACGAGGGCGCCGACATCGTGATGGTCAAGCCCGCGCTCACCTACCTCGACGTCATCCGGCGCGTGAAGGAGGAGTTCGGCGTGCCGACGGCCGCCTACCACGTCAGCGGCGAGTATGCGATGCTCAAGGCCGCCGCGCGCAACGGCTGGATCGACGAGCCTCGCGCGATGATGGAGACGCTGACCGCCATTCGCCGCGCCGGCGCCGACATCATCATCAGCTATTACGCCCGCGAGGCAGCGCGGGCCTTGTGATCGTGTAGTCGTGGGTTGTGAGTTGTGAGTTGTGAGAGGGTGTGTATGAATCGCTGCTGGAGCATCGATTCCAGCTCGCGCATGCTCGTTGTGCGAGCGGGTTGATCACGACGACTGGGGGCCGTGGTCCATCAAGGCCGGCATTCTTATCCGTGGACGCACGAGGATTAGAATCAATCCTCATGTCGTGGGCTACGGGTGAGCGGCTGGGTCCGTACGAGATCGACGCGCTGATCGGGCACGGGAGCATGGGCGAGGTGTACAGCGCACACGACTCGCGGCTGAACCGTCGGGTGGCCGTGAAGCGCATCCTCACCGGGGCATCGCAACGGTTTCTGGCCGAGGCACGCACGATTGCCGCGCTCAATCACCCGAATATCTGCCAGATCTTCGACGTCGGTCCGGATTATCTCGTGCTCGAATACGTCGAAGGGAGGCCGCTGCGGGGACCGGTCGCCACCGACGAAGCGGTTCGCCTTTCGCTCCAGATCGCCGACGCGCTGGCGGCGGCCCACGCCCGGGGCATCATCCATCGCGATCTGAAACCGGCCAACGTGCTGGTCCGTGGTGATACGGGCACGTCCACCATCAAGCTGCTGGACTTCGGGGTGGCCTCCTTCGTCGAGGCGGACACAGACCAGAATGCCACCCGGACCGCCGCCGACGTCAGGGGGACGCCGGCCTACATGTCCCCTGAGCAGGCGCAGGGCAAGCCGATCGACGCACGGTCGGACATCTTCAGTTTCGGCGCCGTGCTCTACGAGCTGCTGGGTGGCTCGCGTGCCTTCCCGGGCGACTCGCTGGCCGAGGTGCTCAGTTCGGTCCTGCGCGACGACCCCGCCCCTCTGGACGCCCCACCATCCCTGAGGGACATCGTCTCGCGCTGCCTCGCCAAGGATCCGGACCGGCGATTCCAGACGGTCGAGGCACTGCGGGCCGCGTTGCGACAGGCGACGCACTCGACCGGCGCCGCGCAGGCCTCGATTGCCGTGCTGCCGTTCGCCAACCTCAGCGCGGACCCGCAGAACGAGTACTTCGGTGACGGACTTGCCGAAGAAGTCATCAACGCGCTGGCGCAAGTGGACGGGCTGAAGGTCATCGCCCGCACGTCGGCCTTTTCGTTCAAGGGGAAATCCCAGGACGTGCGGCAGATCGCACAGGCGCTAGGCGTCGGCCACGTGCTCGAAGGCAGCGTGCGGCGCTCGGGCGATCGCGTGCGGGTGACGGCCCAGCTCGTCGCTGCCACCGACGGCGCCCACGTCTGGTCCGATCGCTTCGACCGGGCGATCACCGACGTGTTCGCGATGCAGGACGAGATGGCCGACGCGATCACGACCGCGCTGAAGGGCCGGCTCGGGGTCGCCTCCACTAGCGTACGGCAGTACGTCCCCAGGATCGAGGCGTACGAGAGCTACCTGTCCGGGAGAGCGCATCTCGGGCAGTTCACGCCCGAGGCCTGGAGCCGTGCCAAGGCGGACTTCGATCGGGCGATCCGCGCCGACCCCTCCTACGCGAAGCCACACGCTGAACTGGGACTCGGCTACTTCATTCGCGGGATGCACGGCATGCAGCCGATGCGCGAGGTGGCGCCCTTCGTCCGCGCGGCGGTGACCCGCGCGCTCGAGCTCGATCCGGCCGACCCGCAGCCGCGTTTCGTGCTGGGCGCGATCACCCTGGCTCACGACTACCAGTGGGACGACGCCGCCGCGCACTTCGCCGCGTTGATGAGCGGCACCCATGTCCCAGCCCATGCGCGGTGGATCTACGCGAGCCTGTACCTGGCCGGACTCGGGCGGTTCGAAGAGTCAACCGCCGAGATGGCACGGGCGGCCGACCAGGATCCCCTCAACCCGACCTGGCATGCCATCTGGGCCCTCCACCTGCTGCGCCTCCGTCCGGAGGCGGCGATGGAGATCGCCCGCCGGTCGGTTGACATCGACTCGACGTACTTCCTCACCCACCACTCCGTGGGAGAGACCGCCTGGGTAACTGGCCGACGTAACGAGGCCATCGCCGCGTGGGAACGCGCCCACGCGCTGGCGCCGTGGTTCACGGTCACGAACGGATGGCTGGCGGCGGCGTACCGGCTGGCCGGCCGCGACGACAGGGCTGACGCGCTCCTGGCGACGATGGGACCGACGTCGCGTCCTCTCTGGGGACGGGTTCAGTATCACCTGCTCATGTCGGAACTGGACGTTGCGGCCGACTGGTACGAACGGATGATCGAAGAGCGCGACCCGTTCGCCCTCCTGTACGCCAGCGACGACTACACCACGTCGCTGCGGGCGCATCCCCGGTGGCGCCGGCTATCAGAGCTGATCAGGCTGCCGCGGCAGTAGTAGCCCTAGCATCCCCGGGTGTCGCTGGGCAGCATCCGGCTGCTCGATGCAGGACGCGCCCCGCCAACGTGGCTCGGGCGAGCCGCGGTCGCGCGACGGTGCACGGAAGCACATGGAAGTGGTACGCCCGGATCGCTCGGCTGCCTGGAGGATGAGGCTCACGGAGTTGTGTGGTAGTCCGAGGCGCCGCGTAACCCCGCGTGGCACCCGACGGCGTGGCTGACGCTGTCGCGCCGCGGCTCATTCGCCGTCGTTAGCCCGACGGAGCACGACGCTGCAACGCCAACCTCGAGTCCGATCCGAACCGCATGGAGTCTCGAACTCCATCCCTCACACCCCCCGCAGCGCCACCAGCGGATCGATGCGGGTCGCCCGTCGCGCGGGCACGTACGCGGCCGTCAGCGCCGCCAGGAGCAGAACGGCCGCGGCGCCCCCCACTGCCACCGGATCCCACGGCGTCACCTCGAAGAGCAGCGACCGGATCGTCCGGGCGACCGGCACAGCCGCAACAGCCCCGGCCGCCAGCCCCGCGGCGACGGGCACGAACGCGTCTCGCAGCACGAGCGCCACGACGCTCTCCGGCCGCGCCCCGAGCGCCATCCGCACACCGATCTCCGTCGTGCGCTGGGCCACGACGTAGGAGACGATCCCGGCGATGCCGAGCGCGGTCATCGCCAGCGCGAGGCCCGCGAAGAGCGACAGCAGCGCGGCGAGGGCACGGCGGTCGCCCACGGTATCCCTCACCGCGTCCGCGAGGCGGCGCACGCCGAACGTCGCGATCTCGCCGTCGACGTCCGCCACGCGATCCTCGACGATGGCCGCCAGCCGGAGCGGATCGCCGGAGGCGGCGCGCACGACGAAGGTGGCGCCTTCGAGCGGGAACTGGGCGAACGCGCAGTACACTTCGGGAAAGACGCTGCCGGCGGGCCCGCGCCGGTGCGTGCTGCCCACCACGCCGACGATGTGCATGTCGGCGAGCTCCGGGATGCCGACGGCCTTGATGCGCCGTCCGAGCGGATCGACGTCCGGCATGAGCTGCCGCACGAACGTCTCGCTCACGACCGCGGCCACCGGCGCCCCGAGCCGATCACGCGCCTCGAACACCCGGCCCTGCTTCAACCGAATGCCCATCGTCTCGAAGTAGGCGGGCGTCACTGCGGACATGCGCACCGGAGGCTCCTGGCCGTCCGGGAACGGCGTCTCGTGGAGGTTCACGTGGGGCGCCCAGTTGAACCCCACGTATTCGAGGGGCCAAGCGGCCGCGGCCGCGGCCACGCCTGGCGCGGCCGTCAGTTCCTCCAGCACTCGGTCCGTGAAGCCCGTGATGCGCTCGGGGCTGTCGTTCCGGGCCGAGGGCTGCTGAACGTTCAC
>DATIEW010000768.1:0-2105 GCA_035455585.1 Vicinamibacterales bacterium
AGTTGCGCTCCGTGTCGGCGACGCTCGAGGCCGGGATGGACGTCCGCGGAATCCTCGGCATGGATGAGGACGTGCGCAACGGTTTCGACGGCATCAAAGTGACGTACAAGATCGACGCCGACGCGTCGCCCGCCGACATCAAGGCGATCGTCGCGCAGTCGCAGAAGCGCTCCGCGGTCTACGACATCATCACCAACCCGACCAACGTCACGGTCGAAGTGGCGTAGCGCTGCTTCGCCGCACGAAGCCCCGCGTCGGGTGCGCACGACTGCCGTCGTAATCGGCGCGGGCCAGGCCGGGCTCGCCATGAGCTGGTGCCTCGCCGCCCGCTCGATCGACCACGTGGTCCTCGAGCGGGGCGAGGTCGCCAACACCTGGCGCACCGAGCGCTGGGATTCGCTCACCCTGCTCACCCCGAACTGGCAAAGCCGCCTGCCGGGCTTCGGGTACGAGGGCGACGATCCGGACGGATTCCGGACCATGCCCGAGACCATCGCGTTCCTCGAGCGCTACGCGAAGCGGGTGTCCCCGCCCCTGCGGACGCACTGCCCGGTCACTGCCGTGCGACGCACGGCCGACGGCTACGAGGTCGTCGCCGGGCAGGGAACCTGGCATTGCAGGGCGGTCGTGCTTGCTACCGGCGCGTTCAACATCGCGCAGCTCCCGAAGGTGTCGGAAACGGTGCCGTCCGGCATTGCCCAGCTGACCACCGCCCAGTACCGCAACCCGGACAGCCTCGAGCCGGGCGGCGTCATGGTCGTCGGCGCGGCCGCCTCGGGCGCGCAGATCGCCGACGAGATCCATCGCTCCGGACGTCCCGTGACGCTGGCGGTGGGCGAGCACGTGCGCGCCCCCCGGATGTACCGGGGCAGGGACATCCAGTGGTGGATGGACGCGACCGGCCTGAACGATGAGCGCTACGACCAGGTCGAGAATCTGCGGCGCGCCCGCAACCTTTCCTCGTTCCAGATCGCGGGCTACGCCGACCGCCGGAACATCGACCTGAACGCACTCACGTCGATCGGGGTGAAGCTCGTGGGCCGGCTGGCCGGCATTCGGGACGGCAAAGCCCAGCTCTCCGGATCGTTGCGCAACCTGTGCGAGCTGGCCGACCTCAAGCAGAATAGGCTGCTGGGCACGTTCGACGAGTGGGCCGCGGCGAACGGCCTGAGCGACGCGGTCGATCCGCCTTATCGCCCCGAGCCGACGCGCGTCGAAGCATCCCCGCCGCTCGGGCTCGATTTCGGCCGCGCCGGGATCAAAACGATCGTCTGGGCGACCGGGTTTCGTCCCGACTACGCCTGGCTGGACGTTCCGGTCCTCGACCACAAGGGCAACATCCGCCACGATGGCGGCGTCGTCACGGAAGCGCCCGGCCTGTACGTTCTGGGCCTGCCGTTCCTGCGGCGCCGGAAGTCCAGCCTCATCGACGGGGCCGGCGACGATGCGCGGGACCTGAGCGCTCACCTCGCGGCCCATCTCGGCGCGCGGAGCGCCGGCATGAGCGCGGCGGCGGCCGACGCCTGATCGACAAGCAGCGCAGCCGTGCGAGACTGCGCCCGTGACGGCGCGCGCACTCCTGGCAGCCGGTGTTTTCGGCACGCTCCTCACGCTCGCGGCGGGCAGGGGACACGCCGAGCTGCTCGACAGCCTGAATGAAGCGCGCTCGCGCGGATGCGAGCGACGACTCGGCGCACCACCGTTGCGCGCCGACGCTCGGCTTGGCGAGGCAGCGCAGCACCTAGCCCGCGGCGGCGACCTCCGGACGGGAATGGCGAAGGCGGGTTATCGAGGCGTCCTATGGACGTCGATCCACGTCGCCGACGGGGGCTTGCGCGACGACGACCTTGCGCGCGCCGTAGCGGAGCGATTCTGCGCGCACCTCGCCGACCCCGCCTTCCGCGACGCGGGCATCGCGCGCGGCGACGACCGAACCTGGATCGTGCTTGCCGTTCCGTTCACGACGCCGGCGCCCGAGGATGCGCCGCAGCTCGCCCGTCGCGTCCTCGAGCTCACGAACGAAGCTCGCTCGCAGCCGCGCCGGTGCGGAAACAGAACGCTCGCTGCCGTCGGCCCACTAAGGCCCGCAGCTGCCCTCGACCGGG